>JAZQRD010000172.1:0-5711 GCA_045629405.1 Sphingobacterium sp.
AGTAGCACCTCCAAGATGAGTGTCTGTTACCTGTGCAAATTTAAAAGGAGTTTGTGCTGCGGCTACCGTAGCGCCACATAATAAGGCTAGGGCTAATAATTTTCTTTTCATATGATATATTAAAAGGGCATCCAAAGATACAGGATATAAATAGGTTTAAACGGGATTTATTAATTACAATTAGCAACACTATACAGTTAGTACATACCCCCAAATCGTGGTACAAAAATGCTTATTTATAAAATGGAATATAACATGTTCTTTTATGAATCAAGATTTAGCGCCTTTCATTACATTTCACAACAAACGTGCGTAAAAACGAATCCAATATATTATTTATTTTAATAAAATAGTAATTTAAAATGTTTTATTTAAACCTAATAAGAAATAATTTGAAATAAGTCTACCATAGGAATAAAACGCACAAAAACGAACTACCTTTTTTAGTCTAATAAAACCAAAAAAAATTCCACTTATGAAAAAACAAATTATAGTATAAAAAAAGGCTTCAACATTGTTGAAGCCTTTTGATTTTAGGTATGATATTTTTCTACCAACCTTTAGTCTGCGTCAACTTATAACCACGCGATGCGTAGTCAGCAATTTGCGCTGTACCAACAGGTGCTAAATAATTTTTGTCTTCTACTTTATTTCTGTTTCTAGCTTTTGGAATAATATAATAACCAATCATATCGTCAGCGTTATTACCATTATAAGCAACAATTGTCCCATTAGCTTTACGTACAGAAGGAATATTAGAAGGCGAATAAGCCTCTAAAATTGAAGGCGCTTCAGTTTTTAAATTCACCCATGGCCCTAAGAAATAATCTGAGTTGTCTGCAAAATCCATATAATGCAATTTTTTCCAGCGTCTTAAGTCATTTAAACGAGCGAATTCAAAAACAAATTCCATACGACGTTCGCGACGGATTTCCCACATCAATGGAGACACATCGGCGTCACGCTCTGGATCATTGGCAATGTTCCCAATTAATAACGGAGCTGTTTGCGTAACACCTTTAGCGATAGCTACCGCATCCAAAGGTCTTTTTCGAATAGCATTAATAGATTTGTCAATATCAGACTGCGTAACAGGAGCACCACCGAAATTTTCAGCCAAAATTTGTTTTGCTTCTACCCAATTTAATACCACCTCAGCATAACGGATAACTGGTGCATCGGTAATATTCGTATTACTAGACCACGATGCATAGCTCGCGTCAGATACGGGCATTTTATAAGCTGCTCTTGATACAAATTTATTACCATAGATCAAAGAAGATGCAATAGGATTCGCTTCTGAATCAAAAGAAGCTTCAAATCGTGGATCACGTGTCTTCGCTAAATTTGCTAAAGAATAATCAGTAGCACCCGCGACAGTTGAACTCGTTGCAGGTTTACCATCTACAAGTACAAATTCCTTAACTAGATTTAAGTTAGGCGCTGATTGTTGGTCTAGATTACCATTTTGATAGGAAGCAATAGCATGCGTAATACTTAAGGTATTGTCATAAGCACGGTACATGATTACTTCTTTATTATTTGCTAAGCTAAGCGAAGAAAATAAAGATTTATAATCCGACGTAAATTCATATTTACCAGAATTGATTACCACCTCAGCAGCCTTTTGAGCTAGCTCCAAATATTTTTTAGCACGGTCTTGATCCAAACCATGATATTTCTGCCAAGAACCTTCAAATAACATTAGCTTAGATATATATGATGCTGCTACATTTTTATCTAATACATTCGTACCGTCAGTTGTTCTGATATTGTCTAATACAAACAAAAAGTCATCATACACCTTGTCCATCACAACGCCACGATCGTCACGATCCTTGTATTGTGTAGCAAAATCAGTATCCGAAACTTCTGTTTCAAAATATGGCACATCACCAAATGTAGATACCAAACGTGAATATTCATACCCTTTAAAGAAACGTGCTACCGCCAACCAATGATTATACTGCTCAGTCGTCAAATTTGGTTTAGCAAGGGTCTCTAATCTATTCAAAAAGATATTAGATTTTCTAACCCATGAGAAGTTCCATGATGGTCCGGCATATTCCGACAACCATGCTGCAAGTTCTGAAGTACTCGCACGATCTGGTGGAGCAGTATTTTCAAAACTATTTTGTGGACCTTCCATCGTTGTAATATCATCAGTCATAGTATATCCACGTACAGGTGTATAATCTGTAGACCAAGAGCTATTATAACCATTGAAATATTGTGTATAGAATCCAGATGCAAACAAGCGTACATCCGTTTCATTACGCCAATACGAACCATCCTTATCTACAACCTCATCCAAAGGAGGTCTATCCAAAAGTTTCTCACAGCTCGTCAAAGCGATAGAAGAGCCTAATAATATATATAAAAGATTATTTTTTAATTTCATAATATGAATCATTAAAATGATAATTGAACACCAAAAGAAGCCGATTTAAATGTAGGTGTACCTACCCCTGTACGGCCAGAATTATAATTAGCTGTTGAATTAAACATCGTTGAACCAGGTACATTTTCAGGATCAACTGGTAATCCATTCAATTTATCCCAAGTAAAGAAATTCTCTAAAGCCGTATATACTCTCAAATTACTAATACCTACCTTACTTAAGACCTCCTTAGGAATAGTGTATCCTAGTGTGATATTCTTGATACGCAAATACGACATATCTAATAAGTAACGTGATTGAACATGCATATTATTAAGTTGTGAATTACCACCGGCAACAACAGACATATTATAAGCAGCAGGATAAAATGCGTTCGTATTATTAGGTGTCCAATAATTTGAAGAAATAGCTGCAGCCATAGCACCGTCAGCCGCATTGTAACCTGGTATAACCAAAGCTCCATCACCCCATACCTGACGAGAACCTACACCTTGGAAGAAAGCAGAGAAATCAAAACCTTTGTAATCTGCGCCCAAACGGAATCCATATTCGTAACGAGGTGTACTGTTACCTATTACCTTTAAGTCACCATGATCCGTTATAGTTTGTTTACCATTATTAACTTCACCATCACCATTAAGATCTTTATATTTCACGTCACCCGCACCAAAAATAAAGGTATCAGAATTTTGAAGAAATGACTGATAAGCAGCATTAGGATCGGCCAACTGATTCATTACTTTACCATTTACGGTAGTAGTTATATAGTTACCAGCAGCGTCATAATTAAAATCAGAAGTTTGGTAGAGACGATCTGTTTCATAACCCCAGATCTCACCAAATACTTTGCCCGAATAATAACCATTTACTAACTGTGTAGATCCATACTCTGTGATTACAGACTTAGCATCAGAGATATTAGCTCTCAAGTTGATACCTAAACCATTTTCAAATCTATGATTAAAATCAGCCGCAAACTCCCAGCCACGAGTTCTTAGTGCGCCATAATTACCTCTTGGCGCAGCCGTACCATACGTAGCTGCTACCCCTTCCGCAGGCACAATCATATTACGTGTATCACGTTGATACCAATCAAATACAAAACCTAAGCGATTATTTAAGAATCTAGCATCTGCACCTAAGTTTAACGTCGTAATATCTTGCCAAGTAATATCTGCAGATACTGCCGTTGGAGTAGACATATACCAGTCACGAGCACCAGATGAATTAATCCAAGTAGACTGTGTATTTTTCATTGTCGAGATATACAAGTTATTTGACACAGACTGATCACCAATAGTACCCCAAGAACCACGTACTTTCAATTGATTCATAAATGATTTAGACCAATCCATAAATTGCTCTTGAGAAACTACCCAACCTGCAGAGAAAGATGGGAACCATCTCCATTGTAGATCTGTAGGAAACTTTGAAGAACCATCACGACGTAAATTTGCTTCAAATAAATATTTATCTTGGTATGCATAATTCACACGACCAAAGAATCCCATTTGTGATTGCCATGATTTAGCTCCTGTACCTGTAATAGTACCATTACCAAAGGCCAACTGTGGATTATAAATATCTAATAATTCCGTGATTTGTAACCAACTCGATTCCGTTTGCTCAGCCACCTTATTTAAACCCGCCATAAACTTAAAGTCATGACCACCATCTAAACTCATGTTATAAGTTGTGAATGCATTGATCGTATGACGCATAAAGTTTTCATTATCTTTACGGTAATGATCTGGATTTGCTCCTTTAGCCGTATTAAATGGAGCAAATGTATAAGCAGGAATTGCACCTTGTGCAGAAGCGTCAACATAATTACCTTCAGCATCAACATATAGACGATTTCCAGCAGCATCCATATCAGCAACGGCATTACTCCATGTATCCGCAAAATTAGAGAAACGAGTACCTGGTTTATTCCAGATCTGCTCTTGATTAGATAAGTTATAATCGAAATCTACCTTCCAATTTGATTTGATGTTTACGGTAGCACCTACGTTAAAATTCATGTAATTTTTAGCTAAGCTTGCTACATTAGCATTAGCAGTCTCGGCTTGAGGACCTCTCATATCTCTACCATAGCCATCCTGACCAAATGGCAATGCAGAAGACCAACGATATAAGTACAACCATGGATCTGCTGTTAATGAGTTGGTAGCATAAGGATATTGTTTGTTGGTACGCGAATAAATAGCACCCGCACGTGCCGTTAAGTATTTATTGATATCCGAAGAAACACGTACAGAAGCATTGTATCTTGCGAATTTATCTGTATTCGTTTTAAGCATACCGGCTTGATCCAATAAACCTAATCCAATGTTGTAAGACGTCTTCCCTGTTCTACCTGACAAAGAAGCATTGTGTTGTTGTGTAGGCGCCCACTCACGAATCATATATTCATAACCATCGTAAGTACGTACACCAAACTTCTGTCCTAGAGCATTAGCATACCAATCTCGACCGAATAATGTAGGGTCATTTACACCAATTGTATTACCATATTTCTCTTGCCATTCTACGGCCTTCTTATAGCTTTCCTCATCCACTTTAATCATTGTACCAATATTTGATTGGCCTATACGTTGAGCTGCGTCTAAAGAATAGCGCAAAGCGTCAACAGTACCCATTTCATATTTTTTGAATGGATTTTGAAAAGAGAAATTATTAGAATAACTAACTGTATTAGACTCTATTTTAGAACCTTGTTTGGAGGTAATCAATATCACCCCAAAAGCTGCTTTTGAACCATAAATTGAAGAAGCTGCGGCATCTTTTAACACCGTAATCGACTCTATATCATCTGGATTAACAATATTGATACTCGGGATCTCAACATTATCCAATAAGATTAGTGGATTGCTATTTCCGGATATAGAACCTATCTGCCCACGAATTTTAATTGTTGGATCAGAACCAACCTCACCACTAGGGATTGTAATACTCAAACCAGGCGTTGTACCCTGCATAGCACGTCCAGCATCAGCAATAGGACGACCTTCCATTGTCTCTTTCACATTTATTGAAGAAACAGCACCCGTTAAATTACCTTTCTTTTGAGTACCATATCCTACAACAACTACCTCGTCCAAGGTATTCTCTTCTGAAGCTAATGTTACATTGATCGTTCCTGAAGATACTTTGATATCTTGAGCGACATAACCAATACTAGAAAATCTTAATGTCGACCCTAATGCTGCTGTAATTTTAAAATTACCGTTAGCATCAGTACGTACTGACCCCGGAACACCTACTATTGACACCGTTACATCTGCGACAGGACCGTCTTTATCAGACA
>JAZQRD010000173.1:0-4781 GCA_045629405.1 Sphingobacterium sp.
TCACGATAAAATGAAATTAAAAACTAACTACAAAGAATTAGGTGTACGTGTTGTACCTGGCGCTTCTGCACGTTATGGTGCTTATTTAGCTAAAGGTGTAATCATGATGCCTTCATACGTAAATATCGGTGCATTCGTTGATGAAGGTACTATGGTGGACACTTGGGCTACTGTAGGTTCATGTGCGCAAATTGGTAAAAATGTGCATTTATCTGGTGGTGTAGGTATTGGTGGTGTATTAGAGCCTGTACAAGCTGCTCCAGTGATTATAGAAGACAACGTATTCGTCGGTTCTCGTGCAATCGTGGTAGAAGGTATTCGCGTAGAAACAGAAGCTGTATTGGGAGCTAATGTAGTTTTGACTGCGTCAACAAAAATTATCGATGTTTCAGGTCCAGAACCAGTAGAATACAAAGGCTATGTTCCTGCGCGTTCGGTTGTAATACCAGGCTCATATACGAAGAAATTCCCTGCGGGTGAATACCAAGTGCCTTGTGCTTTAATCATTGGTCAACGTAAAGAATCTACAGATAAGAAAACATCATTGAATGATGCATTGCGCGAGCACAACGTAGCTGTTTAATCTAATTTCAACATGGCCAGTACATTTGTAGATAGAGAGGATATCAATCAAGCATTAGAGACATTGAAAAACGGTGGTCTCATTTTGTACCCAACGGATACGATTTGGGGTATAGGTTGTGATGCGACGAATCCAGAAGCGGTAGAGAAAGTATTTGCCTTGAAAGGAAGAGATAAAAGTAAAAGTATGTTGATTCTTCTGCATAATGACAATCAATTGGCAAGTTATGTACGCGAAATTCCAGAAGTTGCTTATGAATTGATAGAAGTTACGGAAAGACCATTAACTATTATTTATTCTGGGGCTAAAAATTTGGCAGAAAATGCTATTGCTGAAGATGGTACCATAGGTATTCGCGTTGTTAATCATCCTTTTTGTCAACAATTATTGCAACGGTTTAGAAAACCTATTATTTCCACATCAGCAAATATTAGTGGTCAATCATCTGCTGGTAATTTTGATGAAATCTCTGATGAAATCAAAGATGGTGTTGATTATATCGTTAAGTTTGATCAACATGATACCTCTAAAGGGAAACCTTCACTAATAATGAAATTAGATCCTTCTGGAAAATTTGAATTTATACGTAAATAATAATTCTATGAAAAAGTTAATTACTTTGTGTGTGTCTCTGATGGCGATGACTGCTGTAGCTTTTGCCCAACAAGACATCAAGCCTGCAAAAGTAGGTGTTCAATACGGAAAAGCTATCACGAGCAAAGATGCTATTTCTGTAGCAAAACTTGAAAGCACTTTAAAAACCAAAAAACAATATTCAGGTAAAATAGAGGGTGAAGTAGTCGGAGTATGTAAAAAGAAAGGATGTTTCTTGACCTTGAAACGTGCTGGAGAGGTTGATCCAATCAATGTACGTTTCACGGATTACGGCTATTTTGTTCCTGCTGATCTTATCGGCAAAACTGTTGTTGTTGAAGGAAAAGCAAAAGTAAAGGAGCTTTCTGTAAAGCAATTGCAACACAATGCAGAAGATGAAGGCAAAACCAAAGAAGAGATTGCTAAAATTACACAACCCAAAACAGATATTAGCATCGTAGCAGATGGTGTTTTGGTTGTAAAATAGTATTTTATACCACATTGAGGAAAGGCTGTAGTGAATATTACAGCCTTTTTTATATTTTTACAAAGTATGAATAAGCTGAAGACCTCTCCTTGTCAATCTATCAATATTAAAGGCACGTTGATGACATTTGAAAAGACCTTAATCATGGGAATTTTGAATGTTACACCTGATTCATTTTTTGATGGGGGGATGCATAATTCACTAAAAAATGCGTTAAAACGCACAGTACAAATGATAGCGGATGGTGTAGATATAATTGACATTGGTGCTTATTCTTCACGTCCAGGTGCGCCACTTATATCTTCACAAGAAGAAATAGATAGAGCGATCCCGATTATCGAAGCCATTACTGAGAAATTCCCAGAGATTCCACTATCAATTGATACTTTTCGTGCTGATGTGGCAAAAGCTGCAATTCAAGCTGGCGCACATATTATCAACGATATTTCAGGAGGAATTTTGGATGATGATATGTTTGCAACTGTTGCAGAATTGCAAATACCTTATATATTGATGCACATGCGTGGCACACCAGAAACTATGCAACAACTCACGGATTACGACGATATCGTGAATGATGTGGCTGTGGATTTGGGTACTAGAATCGCCAAATTACGTACATTGGGCGTTAAAGATATTATTCTGGATCCTGGATTTGGCTTCGCCAAAACGATTGAACAGAATTACGAATTACTGTTGCGTGTCAATGAATTACATTATCATGGGCTACCGATTTTGGGAGGTATCTCCCGCAAATCCATGATTTATAAAAAACTTGGTATCAATCCACAAGAATCTCTAAATGCAACTACTGCATTGAATACTATTTTACTCGAAAGAGGTGTACAAATCCTACGTGTGCACGATGTGAAAGAAGCAAAACAACTGATACATTTATTATACTAAACCTATCTATAATGACGAAAAACAAAGATACAATCACCATAGGATTTGCTTTATTTGCGATGTTTTTTGGGGCAGGAAATCTCCTTCTTCCTCCATTCATCGGCCTGCAAGTCGGTCATCACACGCTCATAACTATTATCGCATTCGGATTAACGGGAATTATATTACCTTTTTTAGGCATTCTTTCTATTGTAAAGTCAGGGAATACCATATACGATTTGGGAAATCGCATACACCCTTTGCTTGCTCCGATTCTTGGAACAATCATTATGCTGTGCATCGGTCCGCTGATTGCTATACCGCGCACTGGAGCGACAACATTTGAAATTGGAATAGCTCCAAATTTCCCTACTTTCAGTCCAATCCTTTTTTCTGTTATATTTTTTGGAATCACTTGGGCTTTGAGCATATCGCCCTCAAAAGTGGTAGATATTATCGGCAATATACTCACTCCCTTATTGTTGGTTCTTCTTTTCGCATTGATCTTAATAGGGATAATAAATCCTGCTGGAGATTTTGCATCGACAACATTAAGTACTACGGAGTCATTTAAATTCGGATTTACCGAAGGCTATCAAACTGTAGATATGCTAGCATCCTTAGTATTTGCTGGAATAATTATCGCAGCAGCGCAAGCAAAAGGCTATACTAAAATGAGTGACAAAAGTTCAGTTGTGATTTCTTCGGGCATTATATCATCAGTTTGTTTGATATTTATTTATGGAGGACTTGTATATTTAGGAGCAACTTCAGGTATCGAAGACAAAGGAATCAGCCGCTCGGCATTGCTTATTCATATTGCTAAAAGTACTTTAGGAGACTATGGTATGGTTGGTATCGGAATTTGTATTGCGTTAGCATGTTTGACTACCTCAATCGCCTTGACTTCTGCTGTAGGTTCCTTTTTCTCCGAATTGACAGGTGGAAAATTAAGTTATAAATTATTAGTAACCGTTTGTTCTGTTTTCTCGGCACTATTGGCTATTCTAGGGGTCGATAAAATCATTCAATTTGCCTACCCACCATTGGCCTTCGTATATCCTATAGCCATCACGTTGGTTCTTTACATAATTATTTTTGGCGGATTTATTAAAAGTAAAGCTCCATATATAGGTGCTTTAATCGCTTCTACAATTGTCGCATTCTTTAGTTTAGGAATTATGCTGAATTGGTGGAATGCTGATTTGTACAAATTACTACCTTTTGCTGGAGTGGATTTAGGCTGGGTTGTTCCATCAGCTATTGGATTCTTAATCGGATTAATAATTAGTAAAAATCAAAGCAAATCCTCTGTTTAATTTTTGTATCATACATATTACTTTTCATAACGGTTACTTTATTCTCCTAAAAGTATATAGAGAAAATAACCGTTATGAACAGATTAAACACCTTATCCACAATATGTGGATTACTTACATTGATAATCATAAGCTGCGGACCAACTGCAACATTCGACGATCCCCAACCTATTGACCTGAAAAATGAAAATAGCTTTGATAAAAAGTATTTAGGTACTTATCAATCTTCCGATTCTGCGACAACTTTATTTATAACAGATCAATTAATAACACAATCTTACAGCCATTACATCGAGACATTAGTAGACTCTTTAGACACTATATATCAATTGTCAGCTGACACGTTGATAAATATTAAATCTAAAAGTAGAGAAATTGAACTCCGAACAGATGGTTCCATTATTCAAAAATATCAGAACCTTGATACTCTATTCGAATTTAAAGAAGGTCATGTTTTGAAAAAATACAAAGGACATTATTTTCTCAATAGGCAAGATAAGAATGATAAGAAATGGAGCGTTGGAAAGTTGACTTTAGAAAAAGACATACTCACATTATCCTATATTTCAGGTAAAGAAGATATTGATTTATTGAATGAAATAACTAGAATACCTGAAGATACTTCAAAAAGTATCATAAATTACGATATAAACAAAAAGCAATTCAAAAAATTTCTTAATTCGGATGGATTTAGGAATATTGATACGTTTGTTCGAGTAAAAGACTAATCGAGTAGAAAGATAGGGATTATTTCCCTATCTGTCCTCTCACACCACCTGGCATACGGATCCGTACCAAGGCGGTTTGTTAGAATAACGTCGTTTGATGTGTTGTTCTCCAGTAATAGTAGTCTGCAAATCCTTCGTAACCTAGTTTAGTAAAGTATGAGTTTGTTAGCGTTGTTTGAAGGATA
>JAZQRD010000174.1:0-50074 GCA_045629405.1 Sphingobacterium sp.
TTTTACACAAAACAATGTATATAATAAAGTTTTTGTGTGCTTATATGTTTAATAATGCTAGTGCTAGAGAATTGAAACCATCAAAAAATTCCTACATTTGTATATATTATATTGTTATAATTGCATCATGAAGAATCTACTATTATATCTATTCCCATTACTGCTTTGTGTGACTTTTGTGTCATGTCAACGTGATGATGATGAGCCTATTAAAGTGACTCGTCAAATCTCTAGATTGTATGTGTCGACATCCGATTACCAAGCTAATTCAAATACGGATTTTTATAATGTTTGGGCGATAGATCCAGTAGATTCAATTGATTTTCCGGATATATCTAAAATATATAAGTTTGCCTCTTCAGCTTTAGGAGGTAACACAATTCATTATTCTCCGAATTCTGATGGTTTATTATTTCAAGGTAGTATGAATTCGCCTGTATTTAGAGATACTGCTATACAAGTTATGACAATCAGCAGGCAGGGAGTTTTAACAAACTCTGGTCTTTTAGGTAATCGTTTGTACAATAGAGTGCGTGGTTTACATTATACCGTAGTAGTGGATGGTCAGGTCAATCAAGACTTCTTATTAGCGGTTAATGCAGGTGATACAGTTAATTTATTTGCATTCGATCGACCGCGTAATAAGAGAGGTTTTACAAAACCTAGATTTCAGACTGAACTTGATTTTAATCCTTGGGCTATCCTAGTCAATGGGCAAGACGTAATTATTTCTAAAGCGGAGTCAGATGGTGGTGTAGTAGTCTACAAAGATTATACTAAAAAGTTATTGAATACAGTTGATACTGTGCTTCAAGTTTCTAAAAGCTATGAGTTGAAAATAGATGGTGCGAGTAATATAAGAGGGATGAGTTACTCTAAGTCTAAAGATATATTAGTACTTACAGACTACGAAGGAGAAGGTGTTAATACGAAAGGTCGAATACTTGTTATAGAGAATTTCTCGTCGTATAATTCAAATGCTGTAATAACACCTACTCGTGTAATTAAATCTGATAAATTAATACAACCGCTTGATGTAGCGATTGATCCTCGTGAAGATGGTAAGTATCTTTATGTGGCTGATCCAATTGCCCGTCGTGTATTTCGTTTCTTAATAGATGATAATGGTACAGTGTCCCCAAATCAAGAATTGAACTTGATGGGGCGCGCGCCTCAATCTCTTTCTCTAGACGCGAGATAATAGCGTGTTATTTAATTACAGATAATTTTCAATAATTCGTATTAGCTGAGTAATCTGTGTGTGTTTTAGAGTGTTGCCAGTATTTTCATATGCTGTAGAAAGATTTCTCAATGAGCGCTTAATAATAGCTATATTCGAACAAGGCATAGTGTAATCGTCTATAATAGGAAGTTTAAGTTGATTCAAAAATCCTTCTATATCATCTGATCGCATAATCTGTCCTTTATTGAATCCGTTAATATAGAATAATGGTTTGTTTTTCTCGACATCCATGTACGCTAGAATGAAATGTTTCGGTAGGTTAATACCAAAAATAGGTATATCCAATCGCTGCGCGATAATCATATAAATAGAGGCAATCGATATCGGATTGCCTTTTTTACTTTCTAAAACTTTACCAATAAATGAATTTTGTGGATCATGATAGTTTGTCGTATTACCAGATAATCCAAATTCGTTGAATATAATATTGTTCAATAGTTTTACCTTTTGCACAGGGTTCATGTCGTACATGAGTCCATACCAAACTTGTCTTCGAAGATCAGCTATTTGATAGTTTATAGTATTGTCATCTAGATTTGGGTATTGATAGCGATTAATAATGAGTAAGCCATCAAGCAAGTCTTCTGTATTGTAAAGTGCCCAAAGCTGCAACTCATTTTTAATCTGATCGAATTGCATTTTGTCAATAATATCCTCTATACGCGACTGAAGAATAGGATCAAAAGAATTTTCCCACGCTTCCTCTAGTATAGGAATTATATCAGCTCCTTTATTCATTAGTTTTTCTTCTACATGCGTATAGATATCTGTATCAGGGTCGTCTAATAGGGAAATTAATGCTTTTATCTCTCTCATTGCCATTTTCTAAATTACAAATGAACGTATTCGTTTAAAATAATGCTAGCAATTTTGGTGCTAAGATCAATTTGAAAGTTGCCGAAATGTGGTTTGTTGTTGTATTTTTGCATCATGCGATATTATTGGAAGCTTATTCATCATTTTTTTACATCAAATAGTAGGCATGGCACTCATTCGCCATTTGTGTATAAGCTTGCGGATGAGGTTATATATGCTGAGCCATTTGGAAACGTTATTCATCTGGATTCGAAGCCGAGTGCACTGATGAAGGATATAGCCTCGTATTATACGCTACCTATATTACATGCAAAACACCAAAATTCTATAGATAGTATATGTTGTTTATCATTGAAAGATTCCACAGTTGAAGAGCTTTCTCAATTACAACATGATTATTATATGATTTTCATTACAGATCTTTATAAAGATTCACATGCGGAGAAGAAATGGCAGCAAATAAAGCAAAATGCGGCATTCATCGTTACCATTGATCTTTTTCATTTTGGGATAATCTGTTATCGGATTGAGCAACCTAAAGAGCACTTTAAACTACGTTTTCCTTATTGGAAGTATTAGAATGCTTCACTGATGCTAAGATAGAATCCTGATTGCCTAGCTTCCCCTGGTCGACGTTCGCCGTATGCATAGTCAAGACGAATACTACTACTGTGTTCTAAGCTGAAGAAATAACGAAAACCCGCGCCATATGAGGGTACTAATCGCATAGCTTGTTGTCCGCTAAATGTTGATCCTCCGCCTAGAAAAGTTGTCACGCCAAAACGTGGATGGAGTCTGTAACGAAGTTCTGCTTGGGTGGTTAAATAGTTTTTATCCTTATATCGTCCTAGGTAGTATCCTCGCATGCTCATATCTCCGCCTAGATCACGTAAAGTATAAAAAGGGACATTACTTCCATAGGTTCCTCTATAAATAATTTGCGCAGCAAGATTTATTTTATTATAAATAGGGATATATGCTCTAATATCTGCTTCTAACATGTTGCCATTAAAATCATCATCGTCGAATAGTTGAGGTGCATATGCGTATTTTAGTCGACTATAAATCCCTCGATTAGTGTATGTGGTGACATCGCGACTATCGAATAGGAGGGAAGTACCAATGGTTGCATACTGACCTCCATCAGCTCCATTTAAACTATTCGGATCATATATTCCTCCTGATTCTACATCATTAAATATAACCTTGTCAAAACTTGTGTTAATACCTATATATAGTTTTTCAACTATTTTTTTTTCTATGTCAAATTTAGCTCTGTAAAGGGTTTGGTCAAGATAATCTTCATCATTTTTCCACGTATCGTTGCCAATACCATAGAAATTGAAAGGCCAGTCTCTCATGCGGAGTTCTGCTAAGATATGGTATTCGTTATTTTTGGTCCATAAATCTGCATTAAGATTTATTTTTTTCTGATTTTTGGTAGTCATAGTCGCCATCATTAAGATGTTTGATGTTCGACTTTCTATATTAAGTTTGTCTACATAGAATGAATAGTTTCCTGCAACACCATATTCTAAACCGGTCTCCTGTGCGTAAGACATAGCTGGAAGTATAAAAAAACTATTACTTCTACTGGTATCATTATCAGAAGAGAGGAATTTATTAGCGATTTTCTTTATTAAATTATTATTTTCTTGTCCACATGTTAGTGTAGTTATCGCAATAAGAATAGTTGATAGTATATTTTTTTTTAGCATAAATATCTCAAAATATAAGGGCTTCCAAAGATAAATTAAATGTTTCGCAAAGGAAGTAGTAATTTTTAATGAAATTTATTGAGCTATATATCAGATAAATGACAAGTTTTGTGTGTTTTTTTTAGATAAATGTTTTTAAAATATCAATGAGCTTTCTATATTTGCATCATCGAAAACGATAATACTTCAGGTGAAGTAACGGATTCGTAAACGTTCTTTCAAAAGAAAAAAGTTTTTAAAAAAAAACTCTTGCAAGTGTGGAAATAAAATATCTATATTTGCACAGCAATCCGAAAGGGTTGGTGTTCTTAAAAAGAGTTTGATAAAAATTAAATAATAAAAGCCTCTTTAGCTCAGCTGGTAGAGCAACTGACTTGTAATCAGTAGGTCATTGGTTCGATTCCGATAAGAGGCTCAATAAAAATAAAACAGTGTAAGCTGTTGGTCTGGAGGGGTTCCAGAGCGGTCAAATGGGACGGACTGTAAATCCGTTGCTTCGGCTTCGAAGGTTCGAATCCTTCTCCCTCCACACTATTGTTGTTTACAATTATAGTCAATCTCTAGAGGTTGTAAACGAAAGCGGAAGTAGCTCAGTTGGTAGAGCGATAGCCTTCCAAGCTATAGGTCGCGAGTTCGAGCCTCGTCTTCCGCTCATATTTTCAAGGTTTTTCAGTCTCTATCTTTCATGGTTTATATATGTAAGGTGGAGGCATAAATCTGTAAATAAGCTTTTTCAGAAAGCCGAAGTAGCTCAGGGGTAGAGCACTTCCTTGGTAAGGAAGAGGTCGTGGGTTCAAATCCCATCTTTGGCTCGATAAAATAAGTTTATTATCTTTGTAAAGAGTTTAATAAGAAATATTTAATAATTACTAATTCGCATAAACATGGCAAAAGAGAAATTTGACCGTAGTAAACCACACTTAAACATTGGTACTATCGGTCACGTTGACCACGGTAAAACTACTACAACTGCAGCTATCACTAAAGTATTAGCGGATGCAGGTTTATCAGAAGTTCGTTCATTTGATTCAATTGACTCTGCTCCTGAAGAGAAAGAGCGTGGTATCACGATTAATACAGCGCACGTTGAGTACTCAACTGCAAACCGTCACTATGCACACGTTGACTGTCCAGGTCACGCCGATTACGTTAAGAACATGGTGACTGGTGCTGCTCAGATGGATGGTGCAATCATCGTAGTTGCGGCTACTGATGGTCCTATGCCTCAAACTCGTGAGCACATCTTATTGGCTCGTCAAGTAGGTGTACCAGCGTTAGTAGTATTCTTAAACAAAGTTGACTTAGTTGATGATCCTGAGTTATTAGAATTAGTTGAAATGGAAGTACGTGAGTTACTATCATTCTACGAATTCCCAGGTGATGATATTCCAGTAATCAAAGGATCTGCTTTAGGTGGATTGAATGGTGAGCCTGAGTGGGTTGAGAAAATCATGGAGTTAATGGATGCTGTAGATAACTACATTCCAATTCCTCCTCGTTTGACTGATTTACCTTTCTTAATGCCAGTAGAGGATGTATTCTCGATCACAGGTCGTGGTACAGTTGCTACAGGTCGTATCGAAAGAGGTGTAATCAACTCTGGAGATCCAGTTGAGATCTTAGGTATGGGTGCTGCTGAAGGTTTAAAATCAACAGTTACAGGTGTTGAGATGTTCCGTAAAATTTTAGATTACGGTGAGGCTGGTGATAACGTAGGTTTATTATTACGTGGTATTGAGAAAACTGATATCAAACGTGGTATGGTTATCGTTAAACCAGGTTCAGTTACTCCTCACGCTGAATTCAAAGCAGAGGTTTACGTATTATCAAAAGCTGAAGGTGGTCGTCACACTCCATTCTTCAACAAATACCGTCCTCAATTCTATTTCCGTACAACTGACGTAACTGGTGAAATCACGTTACAAGAAGGTACTGAAATGGTTATGCCAGGTGATAACGTTACAATCAATGTTAAATTGATCTCTGCTATTGCAATGGAGAAAGGTTTACGTTTCGCTATCCGTGAAGGTGGTCGTACAGTAGGTGCTGGTCAGGTAACTGAAATCGTTGCTTAATCTATTGATTTAAGTATCAAATCTATATAAATAGGCTAATTAGTTTCGGCTAATTAGCTTATTTTTTTCGAACCGACTTTTATCGAAAAAAAATAAAAAAAAGTCCAAAAATATTTGGAGTAAATTAGAAAAAGTTCTATATTTGCATCAACAAAGAAAAACAGGGATATAGTATAATGGTTAGTATCGTGGTCTCCAAAACCATTGGTCTGGGTTCGAATCCTAGTATCCCTGCTAAATAACTTAAATAATCAACAAAATCAAATAATCATATAATGGCT
Organism: Sphingobacterium sp.; assembly: GCA_045629405.1. GTDB lineage: Bacteria > Bacteroidota > Bacteroidia > Sphingobacteriales > Sphingobacteriaceae > Sphingobacterium. The sequence continues at coordinate 6,134 of JAZQRD010000174.1, forward strand.
AAAGTACTTGATTTTTTTAAAGAATCATATCAAGAGATTACCGAGAAGGTAAGTTGGCCTACTTGGTCTCAATTGCAAAACCATGCGGTTGTAGTACTTGTAGCTTCCTTGATTATCGCATTTGTGATCTTAGCGATGGACAAGACTTCAAGTAATATTTTGGAGTTGTTGTACGGAACTAAATAGTAATCTTAGCAACAATTTGATATTATGGCAGATCAAGCATTGAAATGGTACGTTGTTCGTGCTGTGAGTGGAAAAGAGAAGAAGGTAAAACAATATATAGAATCTGAAGTAAATCGCTTAGGTATTCAACATTTGGTTCCACAGGTATTAATTCCTATGGAAAAGTATTACCAAATGCGTGATGGAAAGAAAGTTGCTAAAGAAAGAAATTATTATCCTGGTTATGTTTTAATTGAAGCTGCATTGCACGGTGAGATTGAACACGTAATTAAAAATTTAAATTCTGTTATAGGGTTTTTAGGTGATAAAGAAGGGGTAGCTATTCCTTTGCGTCAAGCTGAAGTTAACAGAATTCTAGGTAAAGTAGATGAAATGTCTGAGCAAGGCGAATCTATTAACGTTACCTATTTTGTAGGTGAATCTGTTAAAGTAACTGATGGTCCATTTAATGGCTTCACAGGTGAAATTGAAGAGGTTCATGAAGACAAGAAGAAGTTAACTGTAATGGTTAAAGTTTTCGGAAGAAAAACTCCTCTTGAGCTGAACTACATGCAAGTCGAAAAAGAGTAATTATTATTATTATACTAAAGCCCTTCTATTAATTTAGAGGGGCTTTTTTTGTTTACTGCTATTTCTCGTTTATACGCTAATTATGTAAATAATTGTATTGGTCCTAATTATGATTCCATACTCACAACGAGATAGAGGGTGTGAAATTAGTGATGCACTTTAAGGCTCCTGATTTCAATTTTAGTCTAATAGTTTATGTATGTGTTATATCTAGTACTCGTTAGAGGCAATATTGCGGTTGGAATGGTCTAATGCTTTGCTGGGTTGCCATTATATAAGAGATCGTATGTAATTGCGATGTGGCTGTTAATGATTTTCAACCATTAATTGGGGTTTTCGCATATATTGAGAAATCTGTGTGAACCAATTATTTTAATTTACATATTAATCCGATTGGTTTAATATTATCATGTCAATATTTGTAACCCGTCTGCACTGAGTTTAGCTTTCAAGTATAATATTGTTCTACGGTTGTAATTTGTTGGTATAATATATTTTATAAATAATATTTTTGCGAGAATGTTTTGTTATTACAATATTCTTATTATCTTTGCACACTCAATTAGTACAATGAGTAGCAATATTTATGTATTAGTTGGGGTAAATGTTACAGTTAAAGCTTCCAACTTACTAACAAACATTTAACATATTAAAACACAAAAAAAATGGCAAAAGAAGTCAGTGCGTTAGTAAAATTACAAGTTAAGGGCGGTGCAGCAAATCCATCACCTCCAGTAGGACCTGCTTTAGGTGCTAAGGGTGTGAATATTATGGATTTCTGTAAGCAGTTCAATGCTCGTACGCAAGACAAACCAGGACAAGTATTGCCGGTTGTTATTACAGTTTATGCTGATAAGTCATTTGATTTTATCATTAAAACTCCACCGGTAGCGGTTCAGTTGAAAGACGCTGCTAAATTAAAAAGTGGATCAGGTGAGCCTAACCGTAAAAAAGTTGCTTCTATTACTTGGGAGCAAGTTCAGGTTATCGCTCAAGATAAAATGCCTGACTTAAACGCATTCACAGTAGAAGCGGCAATGAAAATGGTAGCTGGTACAGCTCGTAGTATGGGTATCACTGTTGCAGGTGACGCTCCTTGGAAAAATTAATTAACGAAATCAGTTTAAGAAAGTGGCTAGATTAACAAAAAATCAAAAAGCGGCACTATCCAAAATTGAAGCTGGTAAGGCGTATACTTTAGCAGAAGCTGCGGCTTTGGTTAAAGAGATTACAACGACTAAATTTGATGCTTCAGTGGATATCGACGTACGTTTGGGCGTAGATCCACGTAAAGCGAATCAGATGGTTCGTGGTATTGCGACATTACCTCATGGAACTGGTAAGACTGTTCGCGTTTTAGTATTGTGTACTCCTGATAAGGAAGAAGAGGCTAAAGCTGCAGGTGCAGATTACGTAGGTTTAGATGAGTATATCAGCAAAATCGAAGGTGGTTGGACTGACGTTGACATCATCATTACTATGCCTTCAGTTATGGCAAAAGTTGGTAAATTGGGTCGTATTTTAGGTCCAAGAAACTTAATGCCTAACCCTAAGACTGGTACAGTTACTACTGAAGTAGGTAAAGCTGTAACAGACGTAAAAGGTGGTAAGATCGATTTCAAAGTTGACAAAACAGGTATTATCCACACTTCAGTTGGAAAAGTGTCTTTCCCGGCAGAGAAGATTTATGAAAATGCTTTAGAAGTATTACAAACTATTGCTAAATTAAAACCTTCAGCAGCTAAGGGCACGTACTTCAAGAGCATCCATATCTCATCTACGATGAGTCCAGGTGTTCATGTGGAAACTAAATCAGTAGCAGGAATTTAATCATGAGAAAAGAAGAAAAACAAGAAATTGTTCAAGCTTTAGCAGAGCAGATTAAATCTTTCGGTAACTTCTATATTACTGATACTGCTGGTTTAACTGTTGAATCGATCAACGGCATTCGTCGCAAATGTTTCGAAGCAGGCATTACAATGCAAGTAGCAAAAAATACTTTAATTGCAAAGGCCTTAGTAGAAGCTGGTATTGAAACAGAAGAATTTGAAGGTGTATTCAAAGGTGCATCAACAATTTTATTCTCAGAAGTAGGTAATGCTCCTGCAAAATTGATTAAGCAATTACGCAAAACAGGTGAAAAACCAGTATTGAAAGCTGCTTATATTCAAGAGACTGCATTTATCGGTGACAATCAACTAGATTCTCTAGTTAACTTGAAATCGAAAGATGAGTTGGTTGCAGATATCATCTCTGCTTTACAATCACCTGCGAAGAATGTTATTTCTGCTCTACAATCAGGCGGAAATACGGTTTCAGGTCTATTAAAAGCTTTAGAAGACAGAGGTTAACGATCACCTCTAATCAAAGAAAAAAAACGTATACTAGTTAATAATTATTATTTAAGAACATTCAAAAAATCAAAATAAAATGGCAGATTTAAAACAACTTGCTGAACAGTTAGTTAACTTAACGGTAAAAGAAGTTAAAGAATTAGCTGATATCTTAAAAGACGAGTACGGTATCGAGCCTGCTGCTGCAGCTGTTGCTGTTGCTGCTGCTCCTGCTGAAGGCGCTGCTGCTGCTGAAGAGAAAACTTCATTCGACGTTATCTTGAAAGAAGCTGGTGGTCAAAAATTAGCAGTAGTTAAATTAGTAAAAGATTTAGCTGGTTTAGGCTTGAAAGAAGCTAAAGATTTAGTTGACGGTGCTCCTAAAGAATTGAAAGCTGGTGTTTCTAAAGACGAAGCAGAAGCGTTGAAAAAACAATTAGAAGAAGCTGGTGCTGTTGTTGAAATTAAATAATTTCGCATAACGCCCAAAAGAGATTAGACTCTGATATTTTTATCAGAGTCTATTCCCGTTTTAATATATAAGTTTTATTAGATGTGTACTGTCGTCTGATATCCCATCACAAATCACAGTACAGTTAAGTTCAGTTTTTTTAAACTAAAATCTTATTCCCTTGGCAAACAATAATATTCAAAAAGAAAGAGTAAATTTTGCTACAAGTAAAAAGGTTATCGATTATCCGGATTTCTTGGATGTGCAATTGGAGTCTTTCAGGGAGTTTTTTCAATTAGAAACTACTTCTGATAATCGCCATCAGGAAGGGTTGTACAAGGTTTTCGCAGAAAACTTCCCTATTTCTGATTCAAGAAACATATTCGTGCTAGAGTTTTTGGATTACTTTATTGATCCACCTCGTTACGATTTACAAGAATGTATCGAACGTGGTTTAACTTATAGCGTGCCTTTGAAAGCAAAACTAAAGTTATCTTGTAATGATGAAGAACACGAGGATTTCGAAACTATTGTACAAGATGTATACTTAGGTACTATCCCTTACATGACACCAAAAGGTACGTTTGTTATCAATGGTGCAGAACGTGTAATCGTATCTCAGTTACACCGTTCTCCAGGCGTATTCTTCGGTCAGAGTAGACACACAAATGGTACTAAACTTTATTCGGCAAGGGTAATTCCTTTTAAAGGATCATGGATCGAATTCGCTACAGACGTAAATAACGTGATGTATGCGTATATCGACCGTAAAAAGAAATTCCCAGTTACTACTTTATTACGTGCTATTGGTTATGACTCTGATAAGGATATCTTAGAGTTATTTAATTTGGCTGACGAAGTTAAAGTTAGTAAATCTGGTTTAAAGAAATACGTTGGTCGTCGTTTAGCGGCTAGAGTATTAAACAAATGGACAGAAGATTTCGTAGATGAAGATACTGGTGAGGTAGTTTCAATCGATCGTAACGAAATCATTCTTGAACGTGAAACTGTATTAGAAGAAGATCACATTGATATGATCATTGATGCTGGAGTTAAGTCTATTATTTTAACTAAAGACGATGATTCTAACAATGCAGATTACTCTATTATATATAATACTTTACAAAAAGACACATCTAACTCAGAGAAAGAGGCTGTAGAGCATATCTATAGACAATTACGTAACGCTGAACCACCTGATGAGGAAACTGCTCGTGGTATCATTGATCGTTTATTCTTCTCAGACAAACGTTATGATTTAGGTGATGTAGGTCGTTACCGTATCAATCGTAAGTTGAAATTGGGTACTGATCCTGAAACTAAAGTATTAACACGTGAAGATATTATTGCTATCGTTAAGTATTTGATTAATTTAATTAATTCAAAAGCTGAAGTAGATGATATCGATCACTTATCTAATCGTCGTGTACGTACGGTAGGTGAGCAATTGTATGCTCAATTTGGAGTAGGTCTAGCTCGTATGGCTCGTACTATCCGTGAGCGTATGAATATTCGTGATAATGAAGTTTTCACACCAACTGATTTAATCAATGCACGTACATTATCGTCAGTGATTAATTCATTCTTCGGAACGAATCAGTTATCACAATTTATGGATCAAACTAACCCATTGGCAGAGATCACGCACAAGCGTCGTTTATCAGCTTTAGGTCCAGGTGGTCTATCTCGTGAGCGTGCTGGTTTCGAGGTTCGTGACGTTCACTATACGCATTATGGTCGTCTTTGTACGATTGAGACTCCTGAGGGTCCAAACATTGGTTTGATATCTTCATTATCTGTACACGCTAAGATTAATAACTTAGGTTTTATTGAAACTCCTTATCGTCAAGTTAGAGACGGTAAAGTTGTAGTTAATGAGCCTGTTGTATATTTATCAGCTGAGGATGAAGACGGTAAAACTATTGCACAAGCAAACGCTCTTTACGATGATGAAGGTAACTTCATAGATGGAAAAGTTAAAGCAAGGTATGAGGGTGACTTCCCGATTATAGAGCCGGAGAAATTAGATTTCATGGACGTTGCTCCAAATCAAATTACTTCAATCGCTGCTTCATTAATTCCATTCTTAGAGCATGATGATGCCAACCGTGCCTTGATGGGTTCGAATATGCAACGTCAAGCTGTGCCTTTATTACGTCCACAAGCTCCTATTGTTGGTACTGGTCTTGAAGGTCGCGTAGCTTCGGATTCGCGTACATTGATCAATGCTGAAGGAAACGGTGTAGTAGAGTATGTTGATGCTGAAGAAATTAAAATTCGTTATGATCGTACAGATGATGATCGTTTAGTATCATTTGATGACGATGTAAAAACATATAGATTAATCAAATTCAAGAAAACCAACCAAAATACTTGTATGAACTTAAAACCTATCGTTAAGAAAGGTCAACGAGTTTCTAAAGGTCAAGTATTATGTGAAGGTTATGCTACTGAAGATGGTGAATTAGCATTAGGTCGTAACTTAAAAGTAGCATTCATGCCTTGGCAAGGATACAACTTTGAGGATGCGATTGTAATCTCTGAGCGTGTTGTTTCTCAAGATATCTTTACTTCGTTACATATTGAAGAATTTGAATTAGAGGTACGTGATACTAAGCGTGGTGAAGAAGAATTGACTGCGGATATTCCTAACGTTTCTGAAGGGGCTACTAAAGACTTAGATGAAAATGGTATTATTCGTGTTGGTGCTGAAGTAGGTGAGGGTGATATCCTAATCGGTAAAATCACACCTAAAGGTGAGTCGGATCCTTCACCAGAAGAGAAATTATTACGTGCTATCTTTGGAGATAAAGCTGGTGATGTTAAAGATGCTTCTTTGAAAACTCCTCCTTCTATTAAAGGTGTAGTTATTGATACAAAATTATTCTCGCGTGCTAAGAAAATGTCTAAAGATGTCGAAAGAAAAGCTTTAGAAAAATTAGAATTAGTTCATGAGAAAAACCTAAGAACATTGAAAGAACGCTTGATTGAGAAATTATTCACTATAGTGAATGGTAAAACGAGTCAAGGTGTATTCAATATTTACAAAGAGTTGTTAGTTGCTAAAGGTGCTAAATTCACTCAAAAAATCTTAACTGATTTGGACTATGCTAATGTTTATCCATTAGGCTGGACTACTGATGAAGATAAAAATGAGTTAATCAAGATGTCTCTTCACAACTACAACATTAAAGTTAATGAAGAATTAGGTGCTTTCAAACGTGATAAATTTGCAGTATCTGTAGGTGATGAACTTCCTTCAGGAATTGTTCAGATGGCTAAAGTTTACGTTGCTAAAAAACGTAAATTACGTGTAGGTGATAAGATGGCAGGTCGTCACGGTAACAAAGGTATCGTAGCGCGTATTGTACGTGATGAAGACATGCCTTTCTTAGAAGATGGTACTCGTGTAGATATCGTATTGAACCCTCTTGGTGTACCTTCTCGTATGAACTTAGGTCAAATTTATGAAACAGTTCTTGGATGGGCTGGTCAAAAATTAGGCATGAAGTTCGCAACACCTATCTTTGATGGTGCTGAAATGGATCAAGTAGAAGAATGGGTAGCTAAAGCTGAACTTCCTAAGTCTGGTCGTACATACTTATATAATGGTTTAACTGGTGAACGTTTTGATCAACCTACTACTGTTGGTGTAATCTATATGTTAAAATTAGGTCACATGGTTGATGACAAAATGCACGCTCGTTCTATTGGTCCTTACTCGTTGATTACTCAACAACCGTTAGGTGGTAAGGCTCAATTTGGTGGTCAACGTTTCGGTGAGATGGAGGTTTGGGCATTAGAGGCATTCGGTGCGTCTAACATCCTTCAAGAGATCTTGACTGTTAAATCAGATGACGTTGTAGGTCGTGCTAAGACTTACGAGGCAATCGTAAAAGGTAATAACTTACCAACGCCATCAGTACCAGAGTCATTTAATGTATTGGTACACGAGTTACGCGGTCTAGGATTAGACATCACATTAGATTAATCAAGCAACATTAAAGTCTAAGCGGTAGGTATGTGCTTATCGCTTAGACTATAACATACATCTTTAAGTTATACAACGTATGTCTTACAAAAAAGATAATAAAATTAAAAGTAACTTTACTTCAATCACGATTAGCTTAGCTTCTCCTGAGACTATCTTAGAGAGATCTAGTGGTGAGGTTACTAAACCAGAAACGATCAACTACCGTACCTACAAACCAGAACGCGACGGTTTATTCTGTGAGCGTATTTTTGGTCCTGTAAAGGATTACGAATGTCACTGTGGTAAATACAAACGTATTCGTTATAAAGGCATCGTGTGTGACCGTTGTGGTGTTGAGGTTACAGAGAAAAAAGTACGTCGTGAGCGTATGGGACACATTGCATTAGTAGTTCCTGTTGCACATATTTGGTATTTCCGTTCTCTTCCTAATAAAATTGGTTATTTATTAGGTCTTCCTACCAAGAAACTAGACATGATCATCTACTACGAGAGATACGTAGTTATCCAATCGGGTATTAAAGAGGATGATGGTATTTCTTACATGGATTTCTTAACTGAAGAAGAGTATTTAGATATTTTAGATACTTTACCTAAAGAAAATCAATATTTAGATGATAATGATCCTCAGAAATTCATCGCTAAGATGGGTGCTGATGCATTAGAGGAGTTATTAAAACGCCTTGATTTAGATCAATTATCATACGATTTACGTCATCAAGCTGCTAACGAGACTTCTCAACAACGTAAAAATGAAGCGTTAAAACGTCTTCATGTTGTAGAGGCATTCCGTGGTGCTAATACGCGTATCGAAAATAGACCAGAATGGATGATCGTGAAGATTGTTCCAATTATTCCACCTGAGTTACGTCCTTTAGTTCCTTTGGATGGTGGTCGTTTTGCTACATCGGATTTGAATGACTTATACCGTCGTGTGATTATCCGTAACAACCGTTTGAAGCGCTTAATTGAAATCAAAGCCCCAGAAGTTATCTTACGTAATGAAAAACGTATGCTTCAGGAAGCAGTAGATTCATTATTCGATAATTCACGTAAGGTAAATGCAGTTAAAACTGAAGGTAATCGTGCGTTGAAATCATTATCTGATATTTTGAAGGGTAAACAAGGTCGTTTCCGTCAAAACTTATTAGGTAAGCGTGTCGATTACTCTGCTCGTTCGGTAATTGTTGTTGGACCTCACTTGAAATTACATGAGTGTGGTTTACCTAAAGATATGGCTGCTGAGCTTTACAAACCGTTTATCATTCGTAAGATGATCGAGCGTGGTATCGTTAAGACAGTTAAATCTGCTAAGAAAATTGTAGATCGTAAGGATCCAGTAGTATGGGATATTCTTGAGAATGTATTAAAAGGTCACCCTGTATTATTAAACCGTGCACCTACACTTCACCGTTTGGGTATTCAAGCATTTCAGCCAACATTAGTTGAAGGTAAGGCTATTCAATTACACCCATTAGTGTGTACAGCATTCAACGCCGATTTTGATGGTGACCAGATGGCAGTTCACTTACCATTAGGTAACGCTGCGATTTTGGAAGCTCAAATCTTAATGTTAGCTGCTCACAATATCCTTAACCCTGCGAATGGTTCTCCAGTAACAGTACCATCTCAAGATATGGTATTAGGTCTTTACTATATTACTAAAGGCCGTAGGTCTGATGAAAATCGCAAGATGAAAGGTGAAGGTACTGTATTCTATTCTCCAGAAGAGGTAATCATTGCTTTGAATGAAAACCAAATTGATTTACACTCTTGGATTAAAGTACGTACTAAAACTATAAATAAACAAGGTGAACAAGTTATTGATATTATCGAGACTACTGTTGGTCGTGTAATTTTCAATCAAATTGTTCCTGAAGAAGTTGGTTATATCAATGAACTCTTAACTAAAAAATCATTACGTAATGTAATTGGTGAGATTGTTAAGAATACAGGTATGGCACGTGCAGCTCAGTTCTTGGATGATATGAAGGAATTAGGTTTCCAAACTGCATTCAAAGGTGGTCTGTCTTTCAACTTACAAGATGTTCAGATTCCTGCTGCTAAGACAGAGTTAATTGCTCAAGCTTCTGCTGAAGTTGAAGATGTGAAGAATAACTATAATATGGGTTTCATCACAAACAACGAGCGTTACAATCAAATTATTGATATCTGGACACGTATCAACAATAAGTTGACTTCACACGTAATGGATATCCTTTCTAACGACAACCAAGGTTTCAACTCAGTATATATGATGTTGGACTCTGGAGCCCGTGGTTCGAAAGAGCAGATTCGTCAGCTTGCAGGTATGCGTGGTTTGATGGCTAAGCCTCAAAAATCAGGTGCTTCAGGTGGTGAGATTATCGAAAACCCGATTTTATCGAACTTCAAAGAAGGCTTGTCAGTATTAGAATACTTTATCTCTACTCACGGTGCGCGTAAAGGTCTTGCCGATACAGCATTGAAAACAGCCGATGCGGGTTACTTAACACGTCGTTTACATGATGTGGCACAAGATATGATCGTAGTTGATTTTGATTGTGGAGGTTTAAGAGGTATCTACACTACTGCATTAAAGGATAATGATGATGTTGTTGAGCCATTATACGATCGTATTTTAGGTCGTACTCCATTACATGATGTATATCATCCAGAAACAGATGCGTTAATCGTAGCTGCAAATGAAGATATCACAGAAGAGGTAGCTACTGAAATCGAAGAAGCTGGTATTGAAGGATTAGAGATCCGTTCAGTATTGACTTGTGAGGCTAAGCGTGGAGTATGTGCTTGTTGTTACGGACGTAACTTAGCATCTGGTAAACGTGTTCAGATGGGTGAAGCTGTAGGTGTTATCGCAGCACAATCTATTGGTGAGCCAGGTACACAGTTAACACTTCGTACGTTCCACGTGGGTGGTACAGCATCTAACATTGCTTCTGATTCAGCAGTAATTGCTAAATATGATGGTACTATCGAATTCGAAAACGTACGTACTGTAGAAAGAGATGGCGAGAATGGACCATTACAAGTTGTATTAGGTCGTTCAGGTGAGATCAAAATCGTTAACAACGGTAAAGTTCTTTATCAACAAATCATTCCTTACGGTTCAAACTTATACGTTAAAGAAGGTGATAAAGTAGAGAAAGGTGCGAAACTTGTTGATTGGGATCCATATAATGCGGTAATCATTTCAGAGTTTGCTGGTAAAATTGAATTTGACGCGATCATCGAAGGTATTACTTTCCGTGAGGAGTCAGATGAACAAACTGGACACAAAGAGAAAGTTATTATCGAGACTCGTGACAAAACGAAAAACCCTACTATTAAAGTAGTCGATAACAAAGGTGAAGTTATTCGCTCATACAACATTCCAGTTGGTGCGCACGTAATTGTATCTGATGGTCAGAAAGTAAAGGACGGTGCTATCTTAGTTAAGATCCCTCGTTCTACTGGTAAGACACGAGATATCACGGGTGGTTTACCTCGTGTTACTGAGTTATTCGAAGCTCGTAATCCATCTAACCCTGCTGTAGTAACAGAGATTGATGGTGTTGTAACTTTGGGTGGTGTGAAACGTGGTAACCGTGAGATTTCTATTGAATCTCGTGATGGTCAAATCAAGAAATACTTGGTTCCACTTTCTAAACATATCCTAGTACAAGATAATGACTTTATCAAAGCGGGTATGCCTTTATCAGATGGTCAGATTTCTCCTGGAGATATCTTGTCTATCAAAGGTCCTGCAGCGGTACAAGAATATATCGTAAATGGTATTCAAGAGGTTTACCGTCTACAAGGTGTAAAAATTAACGATAAACACTTTGAGACAATCGTACACCAAATGATGCAAAAAGTGAATATTGAAGATCCAGGAGATACTCGTTTCTTAGAAAAAGAAGCAGTAAACAAATGGGATTTCATGGAAGAAAATGACTCATTATTCGATAAGAAAGTAGTTGTTGAAGCTGGTGATTCTAATACATTACGTCCAGGTCAGATCGTTACTTTACGTAGATTACGTGAAGAAAATTCTAACTTGAAACGCCAAGACTTAAAATTAGTTGAGGTTCGTGATGCAATCCCTGCTACTTCTAGTCCTTTATTACAAGGTATCACTAGAGCTTCATTAGGTACTAAATCATTCATTTCTGCAGCTTCTTTCCAAGAGACTACAAAAGTATTGAATGAGGCAGCTATCGCAGGTAAACGTGATAATTTATTAGGATTGAAAGAAAATGTAATTGTAGGTCACTTAATTCCTTCAGGTACAGGTCTTCGTTCTTACGGTAATATTATCGTTGGTTCTCGTGAAGAATACGATCAATTGTTAGCTTCTAAAGAAGAAGATTAATCATTAATCGGTACATAATATAAAAGGGGTAGCATTTGCTACCCCTTTTTTGTTTAAAAAATTTTATTGTTTAACCCATTCCAAACTTTGTTTGCATTTATCAATTATGTCAACCTCATTTGTTGGTGAAAAAAGACTAGAACCTAAACCTATAGCATAAGCACCAGCTGAGATCCAGCTTCTGATAGTATCTTTATCGACATTAATACCACCTGTGGGCATAAAATTTATTTTTGGAAATAACGGTTTAATACTTTTGAAATATTTAGGTCCTAAAGTTTCTGCTGGAAATATCTTAACTAGAGGACATATCAATTGTTCTGCTAATGCAATTTCAGTTGGTGTCATACATCCAGGTATCCAAAGAATATCGTTAGAAGCTGCTACTATACTGATATCCTTTTGAATTATGGGACTTACTAAGAATTCAGTACCGTATTCAATAAATTTTAAAGCATCTTCCGCAGTTTTGATCGTGCCTATTCCAAGAGTAAGATCTGGTAAATTAGATTTCTTATATTCTAATAAGGCTTGAAAATTTTCATGTGATTTTTCTCCTCGATTGACGTATTCAAATACGCGTATTCCACCTTCATAGCACAAATGCATTATCCGGATTGACTCATCTATACTATCATGATAATATACAGGAATAATTGGGTATGTTTTAATTTTATCAAGAATTATCTTCATCGCTTTTCTCATTTAATTTATAAAATCACCTGCAACGAATAATTTGTCAAATGCAACTTGTGTAGCCTTATTCACAATTTGCTGTGGGGTATAATTTTGTTTTATTCCAAAAATTAATCCACCCATAAATGCATCTCCACTACCGATTCGATCGATGACTTCGTTTGTTTCATGGATAGATGATATATAATTTCCCTCATTTGTATGATAAGTACCGTATAAAAGGTTGTGTGTTGGATTATCCATAAATCTGAACGTGTTTGCGATATGATTGCATCTTGGAAATTTTTTAAACATTTCTTTGGCAGTTAGATTTGCTGCTTCTTGATAATATTCAATTGGCGTATCCCGCTCGAGATATTCCTGAATTCCGATACCTAACATCTTATTTGATGCCCAAATATTTCCCATAATTACATCGGCATAGTCAACTAAAATAGGCATTATCTCAATTGGATACTTTCCATAATTCCAAAGTTTGCTTCTGTAATTGAGATCAACAGATATGGTTATACATTTTTCTCTAGCTTTTTTTAAAGCTGTAAGTAATATGTCTACTAATTTATGGTTTAGGGCAGGAGTTATCGCAGAAAAATGAAACCAGTTACAATCTTCAAATATGAGGTCCCAATCAACTATGTTTGGATCTAATAGATCGAATGCGCTATATTTTCTGTCGTAAATAACATCACCTTTACTTAGCCCATTTGCTGATTGGAGATAGTATATGCCTATTCGATCACCACCTATTAATACTAAAGAAGTATCTATTCCTTTGTGCTCAAGAGTTGATAATATTTCTGTTGTTAAATTATTTTTTGGTAATGAGGTGAACATTTTGGACTGCATGCCGAGATGTGCTAATGTCGCTGCAACGTTCATTTCTGAACCACCGAAATATTGATTTATTGTATTATCATCAGCGAAGAATTGATCTTGCGATGCTTGTAATCGTATCAGGATTTCTCCAAAGCAGAGAACTTTTTCGTTTGATTTACTAGGCATAATTGGTGTCAATAAAATCTAATTTACACATATAAATATAGATTTCATTCGCATTAAGTCATATATTCTCGAAAACGTTGTCGTTAATTAATTTCAAAAATTATTTCTAGATTTCCTTATATATTAGCATATTTAGTATAGATTTAATACGTAAGTACTAACCGATCAGAAATAAACCAAATATCTATTGCTTACAATAACCTTGAATTAGATTGAAGTTTTTCGCTTATAGTTAATTGAAAAACAAATTAATGATTTCCATACAGCGTAATAAATAAAGATTATGAAGACAAAATGTGATTCCTTACAGGTTCATATTAGTATAAATCGTGATGAATTGGGTAAAAAAGCTGCTCAAGATATATATACTTGCATAACATCTATATTAACCACAAAATCTGAAGTAAATATAATTTTTGCTGCTGCTCCATCTCAATTGGACTTATTTAGACATCTTTTGAATTTACCTATTCCTTGGTCTCAAGTAAATGCTTTCCATATGGATGAATATATTGGTTTACATCATGATGCAAATCAAAGCTTTCGGAATTTTCTGGATGTTCATTTATTCGATCATGCACCCTTAAAATCTAAACATTATATACAGGGTGAATCATTAGATATAGCCGAAGAATGTAAAAGATATGAGCGTATTTTAAAGTCTTATCCTACTGATATTATTTGTTTAGGAATTGGAGAGAATACACATTTAGCCTTTAATGATCCACCTGCCAATTTTCATGATGAAAATATTATTAAAGTTGTAGAATTGGATGAAGCATGTAGGCAACAACAAGTTAATGACGGATGTTTTGAAAATATTAAAAATGTGCCTAGTCATGCATTAACGTTAACGTTACCTACTTTAATGTCCGGTACATACTTGTTTTGCGTAGTTCCTGGTGATAGGAAAGCCCATGCTGTATTAAAGACGTTGACTGAGCCTATCAATGAAAATCACCCATCTACGAAACTTAGACATCATCCGAATGCAACACTATATTTAGATACAGAAAGTAGTAGTTTACTTTTTAACAATAATTAATTACCGATTATGACAAAAGAACTAAACAGAAGAAATTTTTTATATATGAGTGCATTAGGCTTAGGCTCGATGATTAGCTTCCCCGCTCTTTCGAAAGACTATCTATATAATAAGACTAAAAAGCGTGTAGGTATAATTGGCTTAGATACTTCACATGCTATAGCCTTTACCAAATCGCTACATGAACAGCCTGAACGCTTCCGCCATTATAAAGTGGTCTCTGCATATCCATATGGAACTAAAACCATTCCTTCTGCTACTGAACGTATTCCAAAGTATACAGAAGATATTAAAAAATTGGGAGTCAAAATAGCATCCTCGATTCAGGAAATGTTACAGCAAGTAGATGTAGTTCTGCTAGAGACTAATGATGGCAGACTACATCTGGAACAAGCTGAGGAAGTATTCAAAGCAGGAAAACCTGTATTTATCGATAAGCCTTTGGCAGCTTCATATGCTGATGCGGCTGAAATATTCAAATTGGCAGAGAAATATAAAGTACCATTTTTTTCATCATCATCTTTACGTTATATCGATGGCATGGATAAAGTTTTGAGTGGGGAATATGGAAAAGTTATTGGGGCTGATGTCTATACGCCTGCTACATTAGATCCAAGTCATCCAGACTTCTTTTGGTATGGCATACATGGCGTTGAAATGTTATTCACAGCGATGGGGATTGGTTGTCAGAGCGTAAGCCGTACACATACTAAAGATGCCGATGTAATTGTAGGTGTATGGGAAGACGGCAGAATAGGGACTGTGCGTGGGAAGCGCTCAGGCTTAAGTGATTTTGGGGGAAATATTTTTTGTGAGAAAGGAACAATCAAGCTTGGTCAATTTTCAGGCTATGATCCTTTACTAGAAAAAATTGTAGAGTTTTTCGATACTAAGCAGGTACCATTTGACGGGAAAGAGACCTTAGAGATATGTGCTTTTATAGATGCTGCGGATACGAGCAAACATGCCAATGGTCTAGTAACGAATCTACCCACATTAAAATAGACAAATGATGAATAGTAGAAGAGATTTTATCAAGAAAACGTTGATTACATCTGCTGCGGTGTCTTTTGGAGGTGTGTTACCTGCCTTTAGCGCCAAAAGTTATAATAGTATTATTGGATCAAACGATAGATTGCGTGTATCTGTAATGGGTGTAAACTCTAGAGGAAGAGCCTTAGCAGAAAATTTTGCTGCTCAACCAAATAGTGAGGTTGCACATATTTGTGATGTAGATAATCGAGCGATCTCTACTTGTCAAAAAGCTATTGCAAAGTTCCAACAAAAATCAGCGGCTGGATTTACAGATTTCCGTAAATCTTTAGAGAGTAAGGATATTGATATTTTAGTCGTAGCAGCACCTGACCATTGGCATGCACCCGCTGCAATCTTAGCATCTCAAGCTGGTAAACATGTATATTTAGAAAAGCCTTGTAGTCATAATCCGAGAGAAGGTGAACTGTTGATTGATGCTGTAAATAAGTATAAAAATGTCATTCAGATGGGGAATCAGCGACGATCTTGGCCTAATGTAATTAAGGCAATAGAAGCTGTGCATACAGGCGTGATTGGTAAAGTGTACTTTGCCAAAACGTGGTATACTAATAATAGGCCTTCTATAGGTATTGGCAAAAAAACTGCTGTACCAGAATGGTTGGATTATAATCTTTGGCAAGGACCTGCACCTCGTGTGGATTTTCGAGATAATATTCTACACTATAACTGGCATTGGTTCTGGAACTGGGGGACAGGCGAGGCATTAAATAATGGAACGCACATGGTTGATCTCGCCCGATGGGGACTTCAAGTGGATTATCCTACTAAAGTCTCTTCTAATGGTGGAAGATATGCGTTTCAAGATGATTGGGAAACACCTGATACACAAATTATAAATTTAGAGTTTGGTAAAGATAAATTGATTACTTGGGAAGGTCGTAGTTGTAATGCTATGACTATCGAAGGTTCGAGTGTAGGTGTCATATTTTATGGTTCTAATGGATCTCTACAAATTGATGGCGCTAATTCTTACAAATTGTTTGATATCAAAGGGAAGCTTATAGAAGAGGTTAAGGATTCAGGGCCGATCAATACAGCTAGTTTGACAAGTCCATCACAGGAACTTGATGCTATACATATTCAGAACTTATTTTCGGCCATCAAACAGGGTACGAATTTAAATTCTAATATCGTGAGTGGTCACAAAAGTACACTATTAGTCCAATTAGGAAATATTGCCCTACGAGCAGGTGAAGCCTTAAATATTAATCCGAATAATGGTCATATTCTAAATAATTCTTCTGCAATGCAGAATTATTGGTCGAGAGAATATGCTAAAGGATGGGAACCTAAAGTTTAAAATTGATGAGTGGAATTACAAACACCTCAGGTAGCCTAAGTAAAAAGGACACCTATATTTCCATCGGTATTATAGCTATTCTCTTTTTTGTTTTTGGGTTTGTTAGTTGGGTGAACGCTATATTGATACCCTATTTCAAAATAGCGTGCGAGTTGACCAATTTTCAGTCTTATTTAGTCGCTTTTGCATTTTATATTTCGTATCTGTTGATCTCTATGCCATCGTCTTATCTCTTAAAGAAAAAGGGATTTAAAAATGGTATTATGATAGGCTTCTTGATCATGTCATTTGGCGCGTTCATGTTTATCCCTGCGGCTTATTCGCGAACATATGAAATTTTTCTATTGGGATTATTCTCATTAGGTGCGGGACTTGCTATACTACAGACTGCTGCTAACCCATATGTAACGATATTAGGTCCAAAAGAAAGCGCTGCTCAACGTATTTCTATTTTGGGCATATGTAATAAGGCTGCCGGAATAATAGCTCCTTTAATCTTTGCGACGGTAGTGTTGCGTACGACTGATTCGGAGCTCTTCAAAAACCTGGAAGCTATGGATGCAGTCCAACGATCGTTAGAGCTTGATATATTCATTAGACGCGTAATTATCCCTTATGCTGTATTAGGTACTGTGCTTCTTGGATTAGCTTTTTTAGTAAAGTTTTCACCTCTACCAGAAATAGATACTGAACACGAAGATGAGGCGTTGGCAACCGCGAACGCAACGAAAACAAACTTATTCCAATTTCCACATTTAGTACTTGGAGCGGTAGCTATATTTCTCCATGTAGGTACACAAATTATTTCTATTGATACTATCATTGGATATGCAGGTTCGATGGGAATAGATTTGCTCGAAGCTAAAGTGTTTCCATCATATACACTATTTTTAACCATCGTAGGCTATTTGTGTGGTATATTTTTTATACCACGTTTTATCACACAAGTTACGGCTTTGCGTATCTGTACGATATTGGGTTTAATAATATCTTTTGGAATCATTTATTTGAAGGGTGACGTTACTTTACTTGGACATAGGGCTGATATTTCGATTTGGTTTATTGTATTACTAGGATTGGCAAATTCTTTAGTATGGGCAGGAATTTGGCCGCTAGCATTAAGTGATTTAGGGCGTTTTACGAAGCAAGGTGGTGCACTCCTTATCATGGGATTGTGCGGTAATGCAATTATGCCCGTTGTGTATGGATACTTTGCGGATGTATATGATTTGCGTGCTGCCTACTGGATATTGGTACCATGTTATTTATATCTTATTTATTATGCTATAAGTGGGTATAAGCTTCGAAAATGGTAAACTATGAGAAAATTAAGTTTTTTATATATCATCCTAATAAGTATGGTTTATAGTTGCAAGTCTAAAGAAAGTACTAAAACTCAACTTATAGTAGTGGATCCGCAACATTTTCATGCAGCATTAGTTCAGAAATATAGTAATTTGTTGATTGATAGTAATGTGCGTATGTTTTCACCAGCAGAAGATCTTACTAAGGGCTATAAAAATTTCATAAATCAATATAATACGCGTAAAGAATCACCAACAAATTGGAAACTTTCGGAATATTATGGTCACGATTTCTTAAAGAAGGCATTTGAGCATAGTCATGGAGATCTTGTTGTGTTGGCTGGAAATAACCAAGCCAAAATCAACTATATAACAGCTGCTGCTACACATGGTAAAGATGTGTTTGCAGACAAGCCATTAGTAATAGATGAGAATGGATTTCTTCGATTGAAGGATCAGCTGATAGGATCTGAATCTTCGCCTTTGCTATATGATATCATGACTGAACGATATGATATCAAAAATCAAATTGTTAAAACTTTAGTTTTAGATACTGCTTTTTCTGGTGGGTTTGATATATCATGTGAAGATCCCCTAATTACCTTTCAAAGCATTCATCATTTTGTGAAAAATGTTGGAGGGAAACCGCTCATTCGTCCAAGTATGTTTTTCGATGTTGATAAGCAAGGCGAAGGCTTGGTAGATGTAACGACACATTATATAGATCTCGTACAGTGGATTATATCTTCGGAAAAAGAAATAGATATTGATAAGGATTTGTTGTTACGTGATGCATCCCGTTCTAGCACAAGGGTATCATTACAAGATTTTACGAAGGCAACTAGTCTGAATGAATTTCCTGATGATTTTAAGAATAAAATAAATGGTGTAGGCTCATTAGACGTATATTCTAATGGAATTATGGAGTATACTTTACATGGGGTACCGGTTCGAATAGATGTGAAGTGGGAAGTAGAGTGTAAGAATGGCGCTGGTGACTTATATGTAGCAAGATTTAACACTAGGAAATTTGATTTATCCATTAGGCCAGATAACAACGGTACATCTTCTATTTTTATTAGAGAACATAAAAAAACTACTGATTTTACGCAAAGATTGAATCAAATCTTATACACTATTTCACCGAATGAAAAGATTGAGTTGATAGAGGAAGACGATGGCTACAAATTAGTGATTCCACCGGCTATGTATAAAAGTCATGACGATCATTTTGCTGATGTGTTACAACAATTCTTGATCTATCGCCAACAAGGCAGTTTACCCGCATGGGAAAAATCCTTTTTAATAGCTAAGTATTATTTGACAACATATGCTCTTAAGAAAGCGATGCTAATTGAAGGCGATAGTAAAACCAATGAATAATGATATGCTAATATTAGGTAAGATATGAATACTGATTTTGATGTTATAGTAGTTGGGTCTGGCATATCAGGAGGTTGGGCTGCTAAAGAATTTGCAGAACAGGGACTAAAGACTTTAGTCATCGAAAGGGGCCGAATGGTCAAACATATTAAGGACTATCCGACAGCAAATCTAGATCCCTGGGAGTTCCCTCATTATGGAGCCAAGACGCAGGAGGATCTGAAACTTTACAATAGAAATTCTGTTCATTACGCATTTAATGAATCTACAAAACATTTCTATGTAGCCGATGATGAGCAACCCTATATTGAAGAGCAACCATTTCGTTGGATTCGTGGGTATCAAGTAGGTGGAAAGTCACTATTATGGGCAAGGCAGACACAGCGTTGGTCACCCTATGAATTTAGTGCTCCAAAAGATCACAATTATGGAATAGAATGGCCAATAGATTATACTGACTTAGCACCTTGGTATTCGCATGTCGAAAAATTTGTTGGGATATCAGGCACGCAAGATGGTATAGATAATATGCCTGATTCGGAAGTAGTCGGGGCATTCGAAATGAATGTTGTAGAAAGGGAAATCGCATCTGCTATACATAAATTTTATCCAGATAGACGTGCTATTATTGGAAGATGTGCAAACCTCGCTGAGCTAAAAGATACACAGCGTAATCAAGGTCGTAGTCAATGTATGGCGCGATCATTATGTGAGCGAGGTTGTCCATTTGGTGGATACTTTAGCTCAAATTCGAGTACCCTTCCGTATGCAGAAAAAACAGGTAATTTGCACATTCGTACCGATTCTATTGTTAAATCTGTCCTATATGATGAGACAATTCAAAAAGCATCTGGAGTCGTCATTTTAAATACAGTAACTGGTAAAGAAGAAGTTATAACTGCACGTATAATATTCCTGAATGCATCAACACTGAATACGAACTTAATTCTTCTGAATTCTCGTTCGAATCGATTTCCTAATGGTTTAGGCAATGATAATGGACAATTGGGCCGGTATATAGTTTTTCATAACTATAGAGGATTGATCCGTGCTGATATGGATGGATATGACGATGCTTATTACTATGGAAGAAGGCCAACACAGGTTTTCATGCCGGCATTTAAAAATATAAAGAACGCAGAGAAAAAATTCAAAGGCACTTATTTGGTCGCTTTTTCGGCATTTCGAGAAGGCTGGAATAGATCAGTCAATGGAGATCAGGTCGGTCCGAACTACAAGGATAGCTTGTGTGAACCTGGTAAATGGAGAATATCTATGCAGATGCAAGGTGAAGTCTTGCCAGTTTATGAAAATCATGTTCGTCTAAGTAATGAATTAGATAAATATGGTATGCCCAAATTAATCACTCATGTGACATACTCCGATAATGATGTTAGAATGATGGAAGACTTTCTTGCAGAAGGAGAGCAAATGTTAATTAAGAGCGGAGCTAGTAATATCCAGAAAATAGATCAACATATAGCATTTGGAAGACAACCAGGACTAGAAGTACATGAGATGGGCGGTGTAAGAATGGGACATTCTCCTTCAGATTCATTATTAAATAAATACAATCAATTGCATGCATGTCCAAATGTATTTGTTACAGATGGTGCTTGTATGATAACCGCAGCTAATCAGAATCCTTCGTTGACATTCATGGCCATTACGGCGCGAGCAGCTAACTATGCCATTGATAAATTTAAGGAAGGTACACTTTAACCTACAAGCTTTATGAAAAAAACACTGTTTTATAATGCTAAACTGATACTTAAAGATAGGATAATCGTAGGTGCTGTAGCTATTGTTGATAATACTATAGAACGCATAATAGATACTGAAACAATAGATCTCGCGGATTTTAATGATTATGTTCATGAAGATATAGCAGGTAAATATATTGCCCCTGGATTTATAGATATTCATGTACATGGAGGTGGAGGTTGTGATTTTATGGACGGTACTACAGAAGCTTTTCAAGTCATAGCATCTACGCACGCGAAGTATGGTACTACAGCAATGGTACCTACCACACTCACTACTACTACAGAGAGATTAATTGAGACATTACAAGCTTTTGATCAAATGGATAAATATTCCTACGCTGGAGCGAGATTGCTAGGAATTCATCTTGAGGGGCCATATTTCGCGATGGCACAGCGTGGGGCACAAGACCCTAGATATATTAGAGTTCCTAATCCGGATGAATATATTCCACTTTTACATCAATATAATAATATAGTAAGATGGAGCCTTGCTCCTGAATTATCTGGAGCTTTAGAGATGGGACGATATTTAGAATCGTATGGTATATTATCTGCCATTGCACATACTGATGCGGTTTATGAAGATGTAGTAGAAGCACATAAAGTAGGGTTCAGACTGATGACACATTTCTATTCAGCAATGTCTGGTGTATCTCGTAAAAAAGCCTTTCGGTATGCAGGTGTCATCGAGGCTGGATATTTAATTGATGATTTTCATGTCGAAATTATTGCAGATGGTATACATCTACCTGCACCTTTACTACAATTAATATACAAGGTTAAGGGAAAGGATAAAATGATTTTGATAACTGATGCAATGCGAGCGACAGGTACTTCAGTAGATACGTCTATATTAGGTAGTATGGAGGATGGGTTGGAAGTTTTGATAGAAGATGGTGTTGCAAAATTAATGGATAGGTCGGCATTTGCGGGAAGTATAGCGACTACGAATAGATTAGTCAGGACTATGTTGAGTCTTACAGATATTCCGCTTGTAGAGATTATTCAGATGCTTACATTAAATCCAGCTAAGATGATGAAAGTCGATGATAGACTAGGGAGTCTGGAAGCTGGAAAATTAGCAGATATCGTTGTCTTTGATGATAATATTGAGATTCATAGAACCATTGTAAATGGCGATTTGGTTTACTGTAAATAGGCCTAATAGTTTATTGCTCAGCTTATGCGAAAAGTCACTTGTCGCAATCGTTATCGTAAATAAAATCAAGTAGATATTTTTATTTATCTAGGCATATTAGGATATTTAATTATCAATTATAAACTTATTTTTTACTCTTTATGAAAATCATGGATAAGTTTTCCTTACAAGATCGTGTAATAGTTATTACTGGAGCTACGGGAATTCTGGGCAAATCCTTTGTAAGTGCAGTTGCTCAAGCCGGCGCTAAAATAGTTATTATAGGTCGCAATCTGGAACGTGCTCAGGAGCGTATAGATCTTGCAAGATCGCAAGGTGCTGAAGCTATCTTCTTTAAAGCAGATGTACTAAATGAGGATGAACTTATTGCAGTTAGAAATCAAATAATTGAAAGATGGGGTACCATTGATGGATTAGTAAACGCTGCTGGAGGTAATGTTCCGAATGGTACAATCGGCGTAGATGAAGATATATTCGCTAAAAATATATCGAGTACTATACAAGCTATAGAGTTAAACTTGAATGGTACGATCATTCCAACACATGTATTTGGTAAAGTAATCGCAGAAAAAGGAAAAGGATCCATTATTAATATAGCATCTCTTTCTTCACATGCAGCTATTACACGCGTACTTGGTTACACTATCGCTAAATCAGGAATCGTGGGGTATACTAACTGGATGGCTTCGGAGTTGGCATTACGTTATGGAGATGGTGTACGAGTAAATGCTATTGCACCAGGTGTTTTTTTAACGGAGCAAAATAGAACCTTATTAACTAATGCAGATGGTTCATATACGGAAAGAGGTGAGACATTCATGCGTAATACGCCGTATAAAAGACTTGGGAATCCAGAGGAATTAGAGGGTGCCTTAATTTATTTATTGAGTGATGCATCAGCATTTGTAACTGGTCAGACACTTTATGTAGATGGTGGATTCACAGCATGGACCGGCGTATAGCATATTGAAATGAGAAAACAAAAACTAACACAGTCATGGCGCTGGTATGGACCTAATGATCCCGTTTCATTAGCTGACATTAGACAGGCTGGAGCAACTTCGGTAGTTTCTGCATTGCATCATATTCCACATGGTGAGGTGTGGCCTATTGAAGATATTTTAGCTAGAAAAAATGAAATTGAGCAAGCAGGATTGAAATGGGAAGTAGTCGAAAGTGTACCTGTTCATGAAGCAATTAAAACAAGGAGCAATAAAGCATTAGATTATATAGCCAATTATAATTCTACACTTTACAATTTAAGTCTATGTGGCATATACACAGTATGTTATAATTTCATGCCTATTCTAGATTGGACGCGTACCGATATAGCCTATAAATTACCAAATGGTGCTAAAGCTTTGCATTTTGATTGGGAAGATTTGGCCATGTTTGATATATATATATTAGCAAGAGAAGGCGCTGAATTAGATTATACTGAAGAAATTGTTAAAGCAGCTAAATCTAAATTTCTGTCATCTACCGAAGAATATAGATACCGCATTACAGAGAATATTCTAATGGGTATTCCTAATGAGCAAGCTATAGAATTAAATGACCTTAAAAATAGTATCAAACTATATCAATCCATAGGAAGAGATGGATTGAAAGATAATTTGCAATGGTTTCTTGGTGAAATCGCTGATGTATGTATTAGCAATGGTATTCAGATGACTATTCATCCTGATGATCCACCTTATTCAATTCTTGGATTACCAAGAATTGCATCAACTTATGAAGACTATATTCATTTGGTAAAAATGGATACTAGAAAGTTTCATGGATTTTGTTTTTGTACGGGATCACTTGGAGCTCATCCTAAGAATAATATTTTAGACTTATTTGAGTTAGTGAAAGACCGCGTATATTTTGTACATTTTCGAAATATCAAGAAAGATCAGAAAGGCAATTTCTATGAATCGGATCATTTAGATGGAGATGTGGATATGGTTTCACTTATGTGTAAATTAATTGAAGAAAATCAGCTGCGTACACGTTCTATACCATTTAGGCCAGATCACGGACATCAATTATTAGATGATTTATACAAGGAAACAAATCCTGGATATTCAGCGATTGGAAGATTAAAAGGACTAGCAGAATTGCGTGGATTAGAAATGGGAATCATAGGATACTAAATATATAGAGCATGAATGCAGCAAGTATTATACAACCAGACTTTTTACTGGAATCTCCTGAAGCTATATTGTTGTATGAACAGTTTGCCAAAGATTTACCAATTATAGATTATCATTCACATTTGCCTCCTGACGAAATTGCTTCGAATAAACAATATGAAAATTTAACGGAGATATGGCTAAAGGGTGATCATTATAAATGGAGAGCTATGCGAGCATTAGGTGTGGAAGAGCGATTTATCACTGGTGAGGAGAGTGACTTTGATAAGTTCCAAAATTGGGCTGCGGTTGTCCCTTATACACTTCGCAATCCATTATTTCATTGGACTCATATGGAGCTCAATAATCCATTTGGAATAAGGAAATATCTGCATAAAGATACTGCTACCGATATATATAGAAAAGGTGAAGAACTTTTACAGCAAAGCTCATTTTCAGCGCAAGGTATACTACGTCACTTTAATGTAGAGATGGTAGGAACAACGGATGACCCAATCGATACATTAACCTATCACAAATCTTTAAAAATTCAAGAAGTAACTACACGTGTTGTACCATCGTTTAGACCTGACAAAGTATTTGCTCTACATCAAGGGGACGCTTTTAGAACATATATATATGCACTATCAGATGCGAGTGGCATAACTATTTCAGATTTGGATAGTCTATGTACAGCTTTAGATAATCGATTAGATCATTTTGAATCAGTAGGTTGTAAAATTGCTGATCATGGACTTTCAACTTTACCTACAAAAATATCAATATCTCTTGATGTAATTGATAGTACGCTAAAGGAGGTTCTTAATGGTAATGATAACTTATTGAGTGATGACATTAGTAATGCTTATACGTTTCATATATTGACTTTTTTGTCCAAATCTTATAATAGGAGAGGATGGGTGCAACAATTTCATTTAGGTGCATTACGAAACAACAATAAAAGACTTCTTACTAAGCTTGGCGCAGATACTGGGTTTGATTCAATTGGAGATTATACGCATGGCGAATCATTGTCGAATTTTTTGAATCATTTAGATTCAACTGATGAATTGGCAAAAACTATTATTTATAATCTAAATCCAGCGGATAACGCACTTTTTGCTACGATGGTTGGAAATTTTCCAGGTAATGGTATGAAAAGTAAAGTGCAGTTCGGAGCTGCTTGGTGGTATAATGATCAGCTTGATGGTATGAAAGAACATATCAATACACTTTCAAACTTGAGTACGATAAGCACTTTTGTAGGTATGTTGACGGATTCGCGTAGTTTCCTTTCATATTCTAGGCATGAATATTTCAGAAGACTGATTTGCAATATTTTTGCGGAAGATATCCGTAAAGGATTAATACCTAGAGATTTGCATTGGACTGGAATGATCATTTCAGATATTTGTTATTATAACGCAAAGCGTTATTTCTCTCTATAATACTAACCTTTTATAAGCTATGAATAAACCAAAGGGAAATTACCGTTGGACAATCTGTGCCTTACTTTTTTTTGCTACGACTGTCAATTATTTAGATAGACAAGTACTTAGTTTATTACATCCTACTTTAGAGGAAGAGTTTGGATGGTCTAAGTCTGACTATGCCAACATCACTGCCGCATTTCAATTTTCCTATGCTTTATCAATGCTTTTTGCAGGAAGATTTATTGATCGGTTGGGAACTAAGAAGGGGTTTGCTTGGGCAATTATTATTTGGTCATTGGCAGCTATATTTCACGCTTATGCTGTGGAAGTAGGTACACTTTCTATTACTATCCTGGGCGTATTAGGCGTATCTGGCTTATCGATTTCGGTAGTTGGCTTTATGGTGTCTCGTATTCTGTTAGGATTTGGAGAATCGGGAAATTTTCCTGCTGCGATCAAGACTACTGCAGAGTACTTTCCTAAAAAGGAGCGTGCACTAGCTACTGGCGTGTTTAACTCCGGTACCAATGTCGGTGCTATATTGGCGCCATTAACGGTGCCATGGATGGCTGTGAATTGGGGATGGCAATCCTCATTCATTGTCGTGGGGTCGATTGGATTTATTTGGTTGATATTTTGGTTTCTATTCTATGATAGTCCTCATCGTCAAAAACGACTTACAGAAGATGAATTAGCTTATATCAATAGTGATTCAGTGCTGCCACAAACACAAGAATACGAAGATAAAGTGAGAGCAAATGTCTCCTGGATGAAGCTATTGTCTTTCAAGCAAACATGG
Organism: Sphingobacterium sp.; assembly: GCA_045629405.1. Taxonomy (GTDB): domain Bacteria; phylum Bacteroidota; class Bacteroidia; order Sphingobacteriales; family Sphingobacteriaceae; genus Sphingobacterium. Next base: position 33,079 of record JAZQRD010000174.1, read on the forward strand.
GCATTTGTAGTAGGCAAATTTATGACAGATGGTGTCTGGTGGTTCTTTTTATTCTGGTTACCTTCCTTTTTGAAAGATCAATACAGTATGACAGGAACGCAAATTATGCTTCCACTCACTGTACTATATAGTTTAACAATGGTTGGCAGTATTGGCGGAGGATGGTTGCCAATGTGGTTTATTAATAAAGGTTATAATGCCTACGATGGGCGTATGCGCGCTATGTTATACATAGCGATATTTCCATTGGTTGTATTGTTTGCCCAACCATTTGGCTATATCTCATTCTGGGTGCCAGTTATTTTGATTGGTATAGGCGCATCTGCACATCAAGCTTGGTCAGCTAATATTTTCACGACAGTATCTGATATGTTTCCAAAGGCAACTGTTGCATCGGTAACAGGAATTGGTGGCATGGCAGGTGGTATGGGTGGAGTTGTTATGTCCAAACTTGGAGGATGGCTATTTGATAGATACGGTGCGTTAGGAGATATATCCACAGGATACACCATTATGTTCAGCATTTGTGCGGTGTCCTATTTGCTTGCATGGGGTATTATGAAGTCATTGGTTCCACGCATGAAAATTGTGCATTTATCATAATACTTGTGTTGATTTTCTTAAAGTAATATTGGGTTCTAATAGAATTTCTTCAGCTAGACAAGATGCGGTATTCTCCATTAATAATAGCAATTTGTCAAGTGCTAACTTAGCCATTTCATGAATGGGTTGTTCGATAGTTGATAATGGAGGATTCAAGCTGTAGGGTATCGTAGTATTTGAAAATCCTATAACTGCAATTTGTTCAGGAACAGTTATTTCTAATTTAGAAAGAACCCCTAATATTCGAGTTGTCAAAGTATCCGTTGTTCCGATAATGGCGTTAGGTAAAGTTCCTCTATCGGCAAGCTCCTTTATATTTTGCGCTAAGGTCAAGTCCATCTCATCTAGCGTTTTTTCATAAGAGCAGTATATAATATTCTTTTCATCAAAAGCTATATTGTACTTGGCTAGTGCCTGTATATGCCCGTTGATTCTGTCTGCTGTTACACCTATATTCTTACCACATAATAATAGTATATCAGTGCGCTCACTCTGTATCAGTTTTTCGGTAGCTTGATACATAGCTTCGTGATTATTTACGCCAATTTTAAATGTACTCAAGTCGTATTTTATACGATCGAATATTATGATAGGACAAATATTTTGATGAATATTTCGAATCAGTTCTAAGTTCGAATTTTCGGATGCGGGAGAAATGATAATACCTTCTACACCATGATTTATTAATGTTTGTAGAGCCTTAGCTTCCATCTCTTCATTGTCTTGACTTTGCATCATTATCAAGTTATAACCAGCTTCTGTAGCCAGGGAATGCATAGCATCAATTATTTGTGCTTGAAATGTACTGCTAATGGTCGATATAATGACTCCGATATTATTAGTTTTTCCAAGTTTCAGATTTTTAGCTTGCAGATTAGGAGTATAGTTTTGTTTTTTAGCAAACTCACGCACTTTAATTTTTGTACTTTCACTAATTTCATAACTATCATTGAGTGATTTAGAAACTGTCGAAACAGATAGACCCAATGCTTTAGCTATTTCTTTTAGTGTTATCTTAGTCATAATTGGGAATGGTTATAATAGGATATTAAGATAATAAAAAAGGCGATGATTAACAATCATCGCCTTTTTTATTATCTTAAATCTATTATCTCGTACTCCTTATATTTTGACTTATCTAATGTAAAGAGTGCTGTTGGTAGTTTTTTATTTACATATAAACTATGTATCGTATATGTGAACCTATTACTCGATTTATCAAAAATGGTCACATCATGAATGTGATTATTTTTGTTTACACGAATTTTTATTTTAAAATAGTTTGTGCTTTTATCGATTGGTGATAATTCAACTACGCGCAAATTTTCATTTTTACCATCTTTTTTGAATGATTCATCTTGCATCGTCACATAGGTATATCCTTTCTGATAAAAAGAAAATAAATTATTAGGTCCAATAGTATTATCACTGTGATCAGCTGGTGATATTTGTATTTCTTTAATATCGGACGCTATATTCCATACGGACTTCCCATCGGAAAACAATTGCTGGTCAGAAAGATGTATAGCATATTGATTAGCTGGCTTGTTAAAATACATAACACCTTTTTGACTATGTGTCTTCTGATTTGCTTCTTGAATATTTAAAGTGAATTCAGAATGAATGGTTTTGTAACCACTGTACTTTTTGGATACGTCGTTTAATAACTTTTTAGCAAAGTCATCTGACTGCGCAAACGATGTGCTCATCCACATGATCGTGATTATTGCTGTTAGAATTCTTTTCATCATTAATGATCTTTTCTTAATGTTTCTAAAAATTGTTCTAAAGAGTATTCATCAGGATATAAAACTTCTCTTGCTTTACTTCCTTCAAATTGGCCTACGATACCTGCAGCTTCCAATTGATCGATGATACGTCCTGCTCTGTTATAGCCTAATTTCAACTTACGTTGTATTAGTGATGTTGAGCCTTGTTGATGCATGACAATAAGACGAGCAGCTTCTTCGAATAATTGATCTCGATCTGATAAATCAAAGTCTGTAGACCCAGCACCATCACCTGACTCATCTACATATTCTGGAAGCATAAATGCAGAAGGGTAACCTCGTTGAGCACCGATAAAATCGGATATGCCTTCAACTTCCGGTGTATCTACGAATGCACATTGAATACGAATCAAATCAGATCCTGATGCGAACAACATATCACCTCTACCAATTAATTGGTCTGCACCTCCAGAATCTAAGATAGTACGTGAGTCAATCTTAGATAATACACGGAATGCAAGACGTGCAGGGAAATTCGCTTTGATCGTACCTGTAATAATATTTACAGATGGTCTTTGTGTAGCGATTACTAAGTGTATACCCACTGCACGTGCCAATTGAGCTAAACGTGCTATCGGAGTCTCCACCTCCTTACCTGCTGTCATCATCAAATCGGCAAACTCATCAACAATAAGAACTATAAATGGTAAGAATCGATGACCCTCCTCAGGGTTTAATCTACGATTGACAAATTTTACATTATATTCTTTCAGGTTACGTACCTGTGCGTTTTTTAATAAATCGTAGCGTTGATCCATTTCGATACACAAAGAGTTCAATGTGCTGATTACCTTTTTTGTATCAGTAATGATTGCATCCTCTTCACCGGGTAATTTTGCTAAGAAATGACGTTCCACTTTTTTGAATAGTGATAACTCCACTTTCTTAGGATCGACCAAAACAAATTTTAATTCCGCCGGATGTTTTTTATAAAGTAATGATGTCAATATAGCGTTGATACCTACTGATTTACCTTGACCTGTAGCACCTGCTACTAGCAAGTGTGGCATCTTAGCTAGATCGGCTATATACACTTCATTTGAGATAGTCTTACCAAGTGCAATCGGAAGATCCATATCAGTTTTTTGGAATTTTTCTGTAGCTAAAACCGATCGCATTGATACCATCTCTGGTGAACTATTTGGCACTTCTATACCGATGGTCCCTTTACCTGGCATAGGTGCAATAATACGAATACCTAATGCAGCTAAACTTAGTGCTATATCATCCTCTAAATTTTTAATTTTTGAAATACGTACTCCTGGTTTCGGAATGATCTCGTACAGCGTCACCGTCGGACCAATCGTAGCTTTGATGTGCTCTATTTCAATATTATAGTTTCGAAGTGTATCGACAATTTTATTTTTATTTGCTTCTAATTCTTGTTGATTAATGGTTATTTTCCCAGTTCCATATTCTTTTAATAGATCTAATGTTGGATATTGGTAGCCTGAAAGGTCTAACTTAGGATCATATTCTCCAAATTGTGCAACAAGATCAGTTGCGGTTATTTGCTTTTCTTCTTTTACTTCTTCTACAGATAACTCTGGCTCAAAAGCTTGTTCTTCTGTAGGCTCCTCTATCTGAAGTGGTGTATCTACTGATAGCTCAATTGCTTGATCATTAATAGAATTAGAAGTAGGTTCGATAGGATCAACCTGTTGAAAAACTATACTTTGTGTCAGTTCATCTTCATTTAAGACAATCTCATCAGATTGTATTGTCTCATCAGATTGACGTAGATTGGCATATCTATCATTGACAGTTTGAGGTATCGCAGGCTGATCTTGGTGATTGCGAAGCGTATTCGATACTTCTATTACAGCACCATCAATATTTTCTTCCTCATCATCTTCTTTGTCGTCAATACCAATATTAGGTTCTGTAGTGGTCACTATAGATTCAGTTGGTACAATGCGATTGTTTGTTTTGGAAACAATAGGTTCATTGTTCACTAGGTCAAAGTCTTCTGTCTCTTCGTTTTCCGAAGTGGATGATTTGAAATTAAACTTAAAGTCGAAATTGAATATTAATATTAATACTGTTAGGTAAGAAAATAACAAGATACCACCAACACCATATTTTCCAATCTGTGCGTTAAGCAGTTGGTTGGTCCAATACCCAAATTTACCTTCTAATATATGAGGTGTATTAGTTATATAATCTTGAATAAAGCCTAATGTGATAGAAAGAAAGATAATCCCTACAGCTGAGTATACTAAAGATTTCCAAATAGGTAATAATGATCGCTTATATAAAAATTTATAACCTACTATGAATAATATAAACGAAAATAAGAATGAAGCAATTCCAAACCAATTGTAAATAAATTGATTAGCTAAAAGGGCTCCTAATTTACCTAATTTATTCTGCACTACAGGAACGTCTATACCGTCCAGTTCTAATTCCTCTGTAGTACTAAAAAGAGTTCCCCAACCACCATTTGTCAAAGCGATATAACTTTGATCCTCGCGCCAAGTAAATAAATAAGAAGAAAATGCTATTGCAAATAAGAACGAGCATATAATCAAAAATATGCCAATAATTTTCATAGCTTTTCTTTGACCTTCCGTAAAGTCAAAATTATCAAATGATTTGATAAATGCCGGTTTGAAGTTTTTTACAGCTTTAGATGAATTTTGATTATCCTTAGCTGCTCTATGCTGACTTTTGTTCTTGAATGTATTGCCTTTATATGCCATGAAAATTCGATACTTTACCTAATACAAACTTATTAAAAAAATCGCTAGTAATTGGGCTTAAATTCAGCAATTACTAAAATTATTGGGAAATATTTTCAACAACTCAATTACAGTTAAATTGATCAAGTCACATCGTAATGTAGAATCAAAATAAAAAAGCCTACTCGATTTGAGTAGGCTTTAATTATCTTTTGCGACTATTATTTTGTCGATTTTGAAGGGTATGTCTTAGCTTATTATTAAAGTCTTCTACAACTTGGAAGAATTCAGACGCTCTAGCTTGTCCGACAACTTTAATAAATTCATTGCGGTATTTTTTCTTTATCTCGACTTCTTGTGCATCGTAGGCTATGACATCTCGCTTCGAATTCTGTAAAGAGTTAGCTCCTTGTGGGCTAGATGCACCACGTTTTGCCTTCCTCAATTCCCACATCACCTCATTATACCTATTATATATAGGGAAGAATTTTTGAGCTTCAGTAGGCGTTAATTTGAGTTGTTTGGTTATATATGCTACTTTTTCACTCTCAATTGCTTCAAAATTGCGTTGTTGAGCATTGGAAGAGAATTGTAACACAATTAATAAACATAATGTAGAAAGTATAAACTTCAATCGTAACATTATAACAAGTAATTTAAATATTCTTCGATATCCTCGTTCTCAACTTGAGAATCTAGATTAATTGCATCATTGTATTGTTCGTCTGCAAACTGAGTTAATTGTATAAGCTCTGTATCATCTGAAACCTGTGCTAAATAACTAAGTATTTCCTCATCACTAACATCGTCCAAATTTTCAGAATTTGAGCTAACAAATTGTTCAGTTAAAATGCTCGAGCTTTCGTTATTGCTAAACAAAGCATATGACCCAATCCCAGCTAAAAGTAAAATTGCGGCAGCATAACGTAGCCAAGTTGTTCGTTTTGGAAGTTGAATAATTGGAACTTCTTCTACGTTTTCATCTTTCTTAATCTTGTTAAAGATACGTGATTCAAAATTTGAGATGTATTCGTCAGGCGTAATAAAGCCTGTTTCTTCAACCTTCTCTTTTAATTTATCAGTAAGTATAGCAGAGGAAATGTTTTGTTCCATAGAAGAAAAATATTCAGTAGGAACAGTAAACCCATCTATTGCAACTTTAGCTTTTAAATTATCCTCAGCTATTCTGGTTGTAATTGATGAAGTAAGCTTATCAAAATATCCTGGAGGAATATCTAAAGTATTAGTAGGGACTAGATCATTAATATGTTGTGCGCTAATGCGAGATTGAATATCTTGCTCTAGACCATCAAAATAGTGATCTGGTAAAACATACCCTGATTCTTTAACTTTTTCTTTGATTTTTTCTTCAGCAATTCGAGCTTGAATGTTAGATTCGAGATTTTCGAAGTACCCATCCGGAACAGTTGCTTGCTTTGCAGAGGCTAGCGTGAAAATAAGATCTACACAAACTTGATTGAAAATAGCTTCTTGTTGCTGTTTAAAGAAGTTTTTAGGTACTACAAATGGGTTAACACGTAAAGAGTCAGGTAGATTACAGCCTACTAAATCATCGTTATATGTGTTTTTGTCCGTCATAGTCCAAGTATAGATACTATTTTACACTGAAGGTTTAATCATTATTATTAAAAAAGTTCTCAATCTTCTTTACAGCTAGGTGGTAAGATGCTTTTAAAGCCCCCACGCTAGTACCTAATATCTCTGAAATCTCATCATATTTGAGGTCTTCGAAATATTTCATGTTGAAAACCAAGCGTTGTTTTTCAGGTAAGGTTAATAGAGCCTGTTGTAATTTCATTTGTGCTTTATCACCATTGAAATAATTACCATCAGCTAATGTTTCTGCTAGATAACTCGAATTTTCATCATCTAATGAAACATTATTCTTTTGCTTTTTCTTGTTTAAGAAGGTGATACATTCATTAGTTGCTATACGATATAGCCAAGTGTACAATTGAGAATCCTCTCTGAATTTTTCTAAATTACGCCATACCTTTACAAAGATATCTTGGGTCACGTCATCCGCATCGTCATGATCAATGACCATGCGTCTGACATGCCAATATATTTTTTGCTGATATTTCTTCAGCAACTGGCTGAAGGCCACTTCACGTGTACCTTCATCGGCAAACATAGATATGATTTGCGCGTCTTCCATTTATTATTTTTTTCTGCTTATTGCTTTTTGTGCTGCAGCTACAATATTTGCTGCTTTTAAGCCATATTTTTCCATCAATTGAGCAGGCGTACCTGATTCACCGAAGCTATCATTTACTGCAACATATTCTTGCGGAGAAGGAAGATTAGTAGCTAATACTTGAGCTACGCTATCACCTAGACCACCAAGACGGTTGTGCTCTTCAGCAGTCACTACACAGCCCGTTTTTGCCACTGAATCTAAAATAGCTTTAGCATCTAGAGGTTTGATTGTGTGGATGTTAATAATTTCAGCGTCAATACCTAATTTTTCTAATTCCTCACCAGCTTGGATAGCCTCCCATACTAAGTGACCAGTAGCGATGATTGTAACGTCTTTACCTTCGTTTAACATCACAGCTTTACCAATCTCGAAAGTTTGATCTTCTGGCGTAAAGTTAGGAACTACTGGACGACCAAAACGTAAGTATACTGGACCTTCGTATTGAGCGACAGCGATAGTTGCAGCTTTTGTTTGGTTATAGTCACATGGGTTGATTACGACCATACCTGGCAACATTTTCATCAAACCAATATCTTCTAAAGTTTGGTGAGTAGCACCATCCTCGCCTAATGTAAGACCTGCATGCGAAGCAGCGATTTTTACATTTTTGTTAGAGTAAGCGATTGATTGACGGATTTGGTCATATACACGAGCTGTAGAAAACTCGGCAAACGTACCTGTGAAAGGAACCTTACCACCAATAGTAAGACCTGCAGCGATACCCATCATATTAGCTTCAGCAATACCAATTTGGAAAAAACGCTCAGGAAATTCCTTGATGAAAGCATCCATTTTTAATGAGCCGATCAAATCAGCACAAAGTGCTACAACATTTTCGTTCTGTTTACCCGCTTCTAATAAGCCTGCTCCGAAACCTGAACGTGTATCTTTAGATTCTGTGAAAGTATATTTTTTCATTTTTTTTAGATGTAAGATTTAAGAATGATATCTGTAAACGATAACTGTTTAGTATTTATTCAAAAATCTGTTGTCTTATATTTATTAGATGTTAGGAGTTAGATTAATCATCTAATTTCTAATATCGCCTATCTAATCGCTTGTTATTAATAATCAACTTCTGTTGAAGTTAACTGACTTAATGCAGATGCTAATTGCTCGTCATTAGGAGCAACACCATGCCACTTGTGCGTACCCATCATGAAGTCTACCCCAGCTCCCATTTCAGTATATAATAAGATAATAACTGGTTTACCTTTACCTGTACGAGATTTAGCTTCGTCAATGCCTGCTACAACAGATGACATATCGTTACCTTTCTCTACTTCTAAAACATCCCAACCGAAAGCTTCAAATTTAGCTTTCAAATCACCTAATGATAATACCAAGTTAGTAGGACCATCGATTTGAGCACCGTTATAATCTACAGCTGCGATTAAGTTATCAATTTTGTTGTGAGGTGCATACATTGCAGCTTCCCAAACTTGACCTTCTTGTAATTCACCATCACCCATCAAAACATAAACTAAGTTTTCATCTTTGTTTAGTTTCTTAGCTTGTGCAGCACCAATTGCTACTGATAAGCCTTGTCCTAATGATCCTGAAGCTACGCGAATACCTTCTAATCCTTCGTGTGTAGTTGGGTGGCCTTGTAAGCGTGTGTTGATCTTACGGAAAGTAGCTAATTCGCTAACTGGGAAATAACCAGATCTCGCTAAAGTACTGTAGAATACTGGAGAGATGTGTCCATTAGATAAGAAAAATAAATCTTCACCGTTTCCATTCATTTTGAAAGATGGATCATGTTTCATAGCGTGGAAGTATAAGGCTACGAAATAGTCTGCACAACCTAATGAACCACCAGGGTGACCTGATTGACAAGCGTGTACCATACGTACAATGTCACGTCTTACCTGTGTAGCGATTTGCTCTAGTTTGTTAATATCTGCACTCATTTTAATTGAATATCATAAAGTTTGCTTGTAAAGTTAGTGAAATTTTGGAGACTTCGATAGGTCAAAAAGTTATTTTAAAGAGATTATAGTGCATTAGATTTTCTTTTGTAATTTTACAATCTTTTCTTAATAAAAACCTGACCTAGAATTATAGTCATTCATGTCGAAACATATATTTTTTCTTGTCTTTATTTGTTGTTTGGTATTTAGTTCATGCGACAGAAAAACTGAATCTTTTGTTGCTGAAATAGATCTACCAATTACGGATTCTATTTATGTCAATCTGTTCAATTTATCGAAAAGTACAACAGTATATAATGATTATTTATCTGATAGCGTACTAAAGTTAGACTCTCTTAAATACGGAATTTATTTGCTTAGTATTTCTTGGCAGAAAGATTTAATTAGTGTTGATGAATTTAGAAGCTTGAAGCCGAATACTGTGAATTTGAATAAGGAGCATGTCGTTCAAAAAGTTCTATTTGTTGATCAAAGTAATGGAACAGAATTTCGTGTTTATGTTGATAGCGGCATTAGTCAAGAAAAGATTGAGCAACAGCTTGCTAATAGGGATAATGTTTTTGATTTAAATTTAGATATTAAAAAAGGTAAGTTAACTAGATTGTATGATTCATTTGAGCAAATATCTCATCGTCATAAAGTTAATCATGCTAATCACGTGGATAGTTTGAAACAAATGCTATATGCGTATAATAATGAAGGAAACTTTGTAGAATCCAAACGTATAAATCAGCAAATTAAAAGCTCATGGGACAATATCATAGTTCCAATTATTCATGAAGAAGAGCAACAATTTCTATTAAATAATAAAGAGGAAATAATAACACCATTTATTCTTTTACTACGTGTTACCGACAAGCAAAGCTTTATATTATTTAAAGATGTAATAACACAATTGCCTGAAAATTTCAAAAATATAGAGGCTATCCGTGACTTCGATCGTTATAATAATGATTGAAAAATAAAAAGCTCTTCATTTGAAGAGCTTTTTATTTTTAGTTGATCAATGACCAAGTTGACCAAGGAATACGTGATAATATTAATATTAACGCTATCGTGTAGGTGATGAATACCGTTTTATTTGCAGCGTAATCTTCTGTTGCTTTCTTAGCTTTGATGTATCCAACTGTAATCAATACTATTGCAATCAACATCATGATTGGATGTTCTAAAAAATACAGTCTTGCAGTGCTATTACCCATATTAGCACCTGAGAAGCTTTTCAAGCCAAGTGGTGATACGAAGTAAATAATAAAGCCAATAAGTAATTGCATATGGGCAGAAATAAATCCTATTAATGCAATCTTACGATTGTACGGGTTACTCTTAAAGTAGTTGATAGCTGTAATAACGATTGAAACCACTAAGGCGATCAAAAGAATAATAGCTAAAGTTGAATGTAGATGTTTCATTCCTGTTAACATATGATTAAAGTTTTAAAATTTTCAAAATCTAACAAAAATACTATTTTGCTAGACGTTTCTCACCTAATTCTTTAAATTCTGATTTTGCTTTGAATTGTGGGAATGTTTTTTCCTGACTCATCGTATAACCAATATCGAAGAATACTCTGATATCAGCTAATATGCCATCAAAACTCCAGTATGCATCCATCTGATCTGAAGGAGCATGGTATCTACCTGATAATCCTTTTTTACGCTGTTCAATTGCAGTCGTATCGGTTGAGATTAGTTCTGAGCCAGAGCCCATAAATAATCCTGGTACACCTTGCTTTACAAAATTGAAGTGGTCAGAACGGTAGAAGCCTCCAGATTTCGGATTACCTTCTCCATGCACAGTACGACCAAATTTCGCTGCAGAGCGCTCTACGTAATCTTCTATCTCCGTTTGACCGATACCGACAACTGATACATCTTTGGTAGCACCAAGAGGACTGAAGGCATCCATATTAAGATTGGCAACAGTTTTATTTAATGGATATATAGGGTTACTTGCATAGTGCGCAGAACCTAGTAGGCCTTCTTCCTCCGCTGTTAGAGCCATTAGAACGATGCTACGCTCTGGTTTTCGAGATGCCGCGTTAAATGCTTTCGCTATTTCGAATAGTGCAGCCACACCAGTAGCATTATCGTTAGCGCCATTGTAGATTGAGTCACCATTAACCGGTTCTCCAATGCCGAGGTGATCCCAGTGCGCAGTGTATATTATTGTTTCATCTGGTCGCTTAGTTCCAGTTATTTTAGCTACTACGTTATTAGATTTTGAGTGTCTAAATTTATTTTCTAGTTTAACATCTGTTGTGATATTAAGAGGTACAGGTTTGAAGCCTGGCTTTTTTGCTTGCTCTATAATATCTTGGTTGACATTAGCTAATTTGAATAACTTTTGAGCTGTATTTGTAGATATCCATCCTTCAAAGTCTGCAAGTTCGTTTTTGTTCAATGTGGTTAGATTCAATTGTGGGCCAGTCCATCCTGAGCGTACAACATCCCAACCATAACTTGCAGCATCAGTGTCATGGATAATTAATACTCCTGCAGCTCCTTGGCGGCCAGCTTCTTCAAATTTATAGGTCCAACGCCCATAGTAGGTCATTGTATCTGCTTTAAACAAATCTTTATCATATCTTCCGGGGTCTGACACCATGACTACTACAGTCTTACCTTTTACATCTAGACCTTCGTAGTCATTCCAATTATATTCTGGTGCTACAATACCGAAGCCGGCAAATACTAATTCAGTGTTGTTAATATCTGTATGTTCAACTTGTTTTTTAGTACCGATCACGAAGTCATCAAGGTGTTGGACAGCCAATTCCCCATTACTGCTTTTAAAGGTAAGTTGAGGCTGTACGGGCTTGGAAGTTATTTCTACCATTGGTACTTCTTGAAAATAAGAATCTCCATTTCCAGGTTCTAAACCTAAAGCTATGAATTGTTCCTTAATATATTCAACGGTTAGTGTATCTCCTTTAGTAAATGGTTTGCGTCCCATGAACTCGTCAGATGATAACTTTGCTACATAAGCTTTATAGCTGTCTTCTGAGATTGCAGTCATTGCTAATGAATCCAGTTGACTTGGGTCATAGGTGGACTGCTCTGATAATTGGCAAGATGAAAATGCAAAAGCACTTGCTAATGCAAAAAATACGGTTTTTTTCATGAAGGTCGAATTATTGCTTTTATTCTAAAATACAATTTTTAATGTAAATAAAGTATTAATCTTTATCTTCAATTAGGATTACTTCTGCTAATGGATGAAATAAGTACGTTTTTTTTGTATTAAGCTCTATGCAACGATATCTTTTTCTAAGTTTTTCAAACTTTTGAAATTGTCTACCGTTTTTCATTAAAAAAATACTTGATGGTGGAATATCTTCAATATGCTTAAAATTTTCATCTTTTGGATCATAAGTTTTTAATGCTCGATAGAGACCAAGATCAGTACAAGAAGATGCTGAAGGGTTGTCCATGTATCTATTTATAGCTAGAACTATATCCTGAGGAAATATTTCTAAACTTAAAAATGGTTGAATCAGTTCTTTAAAGTTGTTTTTCCATTCATTCCCGTGAGGTTTGACATTATTTTTGAATTCTTGATAAGTTTTCAAGTGAGCGAATTCATGGACAGTAGTCATCAAGAACGCAAAAGGGTTTAAGTCATGATTAATAGTAATCTGATGTGGTTTTCCTTGATGCGGTGATGTATAATCGCCAAGTTTACTTTTTCTTGAACGAGAAACTTTAAAACGGCATCCCGTATTATTAATCCATTGGGAAATAATAGGCGCTGCTGTCGATGGCAAATACTTACTTAATTGATCGCTAAAATCAGGCATGTATTAAAATTAGTATTCTTTAGTAGAATGCTAAAGAAATTAGTTTGAAATTAAATCTAATCATTATATTTGAACAATTAACAATTTTATAAATGAAAGTATTCATCCTATTATTGCTGAGTATGTTTAGCTTGACAGCTAACTATGCACAAGAAATCAATGCACGCATAGATCTTAGTGCTCCACAAGCTCAGAATGTTAACCCAAGAACAGTTGAACTCTTACAGCGTGTTATTTTTGATTTTCTAAATAATAGAGCTTGGACTAATCATAGGATTACAAATGATGAACGTATCGATTGTGGATTTAATATTGTTATCCATTCATTCGATGGGGCTAGTCGTTACACAGCTTCTGCTCAGATCACGTCTTCTAGACCGATATACGGTACAAACTACAATTCACCAATTTTATCTTTCAAAGATAATTATTTCAATTTTACATACACAGAGGGCGAACAATTAGACTTTAGTGATACCCAAAGTTTGAATAGTCTAACGTCTATTTTGGCTTTTTATGCATATACCATTATTGGTATGGATTTGGACACCTTTCAAGCGCAAGGTGGTAGCCAATATTTTTCAAAAGCTAATGAAATAGTTAATTATTCGCAATCATTGCCTCAGGAAGGTTGGCGGGGAATGGATGCTATGGATAGCAGGTATTGGCTAATTAATAATCTCTTGGATTCACGTTATGCTTTCTATCGGGAGTTTGCTTATAAATACCACCATTTAGGGTTGGATCATATGAGTAAGAATGAAGTAGAGGCTAAGGAGTTGATGGCAGATTTAGTCTTAAAGCTTGGACAAGTTGATAGATTTATGACTGGCAATGTACTGACAAACGCATTATTCACTGCAAAATCTAACGAATTTGCAGGTATTTTCACTAAAATGCCAGGAAATGAAAGTTTGAAAATATACAATGCATTAGTCAAACTTGACCCTTCGAACGCTAACAAATATGATAATTTAAAAAATTAAACTTCGTCTATACTTAAATACATATGCTAGTCAGATTATTAATCAAGAATTATGCGTTAATCGATTGTACAGATATTTCGTTCAACAAAGGTTTAAATATGATTACCGGCGAGACGGGGGCTGGTAAATCTATTTTAATGGGTGCGCTGAGTCTAATTCTCGGAAACCGTGCTGATGGTAAACAGTTCTACGACGATCAAAAAAAATGTATTATTGAAGGTTATTTCCGAATAGGCAATTATAACTTATCTCGATTCTTTGATGAACATGAGTTAGAATATGAAGAGGAAACTATCATACGAAGAGAGATTAGTGTAGATGGAAAATCTCGCGCATTTGTCAATGATTCACCAGTCACACTATCCACATTAAAACTATTAGGTGAGCGACTTATTGACATTCATTCGCAGCACGCTACATTGCAAATTAATACGGAGGAATTTCAGTTTTTTATAGTGGATACACTTGCTCACAATGAACCACTTCTTAGTGGTTATCGATTAGCTTTAAAAGAATTGAAGCAGATCGAGCGTGAGATTAAAGAAATTAAAGAGCAAGCTAAAGCAGCTCATGCAGAGTTGGATTATAACCAATTTATATTTGATGAGTTAGAGAGATATAATATACAGTCTGGAGAAGTAAATAGGCTTGAATCCGAGCAGCAACAATTAGAAAATGCGGAGGAAATCAAACGAGGATTAATGTCATCTAATTACCTAATTGCGGATGGTGAATCAAACGTATTAGCACTGCTGAAAGATAGTATTCAACAAGTGCAGCAAGCAAGCAGATATTTAGGCAATGCAGAGGAAATTGCAGCTCGCTTACAAAGTACATATATTGAAATTAAAGACGTATCTGAAGAGATAAATTTACAAGCTGATGCGGTCTTACTTGACAATAATCGCCTTGATGAGGTCAACACTAGATTGAGTGATCTATATAATTTGTTGAAAAAACATCGTGCTGATTCTGAAGAGGATTTATTGACACTAAAGGATTCTCTAGAAACAAAATTGCAAATGGCAAATAATCATGATGCCATTATAGAGAAATTACAAGAAGATTATGATAGACATTTTGCAGACACACTGGCTATAGCGCAACATATCCATGATCGTCGAATTGACATCATTCCAATAATTGAGTCATCTGTTCAAGAGATTTTGGCTCATGTAGGTATGGGGAATGCACAGTTGAATATTAATTTAGTAGCTCATCCTAATAATAAGCTAAATAATAAAGGATTAGATAATATTGAATTCTTATTCAGTGCGAATAAAGGTCAGGCTCTGCAGCCTATTCATAAAGTGGCATCAGGTGGAGAGTTATCTCGTGTCATGCTAGCCATTAAATCATTGGTAGCAAAAAGCTCTTCTCTACCAACTATTATTTTTGATGAGATAGATACAGGTATATCGGGTGAGGTTGCATTACGAGTAGGAGAAGTAATGGATGATTTGGCAAAGAATATGCAGGTAATTGCTATCACACATTTACCACAGATAGCTTCAAAGGGACACGCACATTTTAAAGTTTATAAAGAGGATTTCGGTAATAAAACGCGTTCAAACATTGCACTGTTAGATATGAAGGAACGTGTAGAAGAAATTGCAAAGATGCTGAGTGGATCTAATCCTGGCGTAACTGCTATAAAACATGCTCGAGAGCTACTCAAGTAATATTTATACTATTTACTGATAAATCCATTATTATCTATATAATAATGGATTTATTTCTTTAGAATTATACGATAATTGCATTTTGCAATTATTTGGTTATTAATGTGTGCATTAATCATTATCATGGCCAACAATAGCTAATAATAATAAGTAGTAACCTTTTTCAAGACCTAATTTTGCAGCTTTTTCTTCAATTGTGTTCATAATGTTTAAATTTAAAGTGTTAGATACTAATACTATATTCAAACATAATGCCAGAGTTTTTTCACCAAAATCATAAGTTCGATTCACAATAAAAAAGGCTACCTATTAAGTAGCCTTTTTCTATTTATTTATATTGTTACTGAACAAAATCAGCTTCAGTAAGTGATATTTTAAACACAGCGTTATTAGGGACCGTAATATTGATACCCGCTTCCATAATAGGGTCTTCAGCGTATATACGTACACTACCAACAACATAATCATATGAAAATGATACTGCATCGATAGTACCAGGTATTGCTTGGTAACTTTGTTCGTTATCAGTACTCATTGCAACTGTAACAATTCCTTGCTCTAAATAGTATTTAGTTAATTCTTTAACAGGTAAATCTATAAATTTTCTATTACCGCTACCTTGCCATGAGCTAGCAGATCTTTCATATACCATTGTCTTGCTTGGTATCGTTTCATAGTAATCTATATATTCTTTAGTACATGAGTTAAACGTAAGTAACGATGCACTACCAATCGCTAGGGCGAGTAATATCTTTTTCATATTTATATTAATTATAGCTGTTATTTTATTTGACTTCGTCAATTTAACAAAAGTTTAATTTCATTTAACAAAAAACTTGCCATAAAAAAAGTGTTCAACTATTTATGATGAACACTTTTCATTTTATTTAATTTACAATTGTAAATGTCCGTTCTACCGCTACATTATTTCCTGTGAGGGCATTACCGTCTTTATTTATCAGACTTAATTTAATAATATTTTCTCCGACAGGTAAATTTAATACCTCATAAGGAATCCACTGATCAAGTATAAATTCTTGGCCACTGATATTTGCTTTAACTTTGTGCTCTTCAGGACCTAAATTCACATTAACCAAATAAAAATCTAATAATATAGATTTAGCGTCATCTCCTTTATATTCTCCTTTAGGTCTACTATAAAATAGGGAAGGTTCAGTAGGTGTAGGCTCATTTTTGATCTTCCCTTGTGCATCTACTTTAAATTTCAATAATTTATATGCTGATGCTGTTTTAATTGATTCATGGAATGACCTTGAGAGAAAAGAAAGAAGGTGGTGTT
>JAZQRD010000175.1:0-24414 GCA_045629405.1 Sphingobacterium sp.
GAGTTTTCGACTCTTTTTCCCTCGTCCTACACAAGACTTACATACTTCCCAATAATTCATGGATTTAAAAATTACTCATATTTAGATACCCAAATGCAGACATTCAATATTTAGTATTTAGGTGTTGGCAATAGTGCAAACTAATATTTTTCTAAATAATCAGATATTTAGAAATGATTCAGGTTCCTATAAGAATAGAAACCTGTATCTCAACTTAATATTTGACAACAAATTTTTCATTTGGTTGACGTACTTTAGCCATAGTTTTTAACCAGTCTTTTTCGGCATCTGCATAGCCTACATATAGTAATGAAACGGATTTTAGACCTTCAGATTTCAAGTCCAATACTTCATCAACTACTGTATTATCAAATCCTTCGATAGGAGTAGAATCAATTCTTAGTTCAGCTGCTTGTGCTAAGGCCATACCCAAGGCAATATATGTCTGACGTGCTATATGCGCATGATTTTCTTCCGCTGATTCATTCAGGTATATATCCTTGATTTTATCCGTATAGCTGCTAAATCTTCCTCTTGGTAATCCACGAAGATCTGTTGTGAGATCGTAAATTTCATCAATACGATCTGCCGTATACCGATCCCAAGCCGCAAAAACCAATACATGTGAACAATTGCGCATACATTCAGGGTTTAATGATCCTGGAACCAATTGTTCTTTGATAGCTTGATCACTCACCACGATAAGTTGAAAAGGCTGTAAACCCGATGAAGTCGGTGCTAATCGAGCAGCTTCAATAATCTTATCTATATCTTCTTCACTAACCTTCTTAGTAGGGTCATAAGCTTTAACAGCATGACGCCAATTCAAATCTTCAATTAAACTCATACTACAAAGCTAATCGATATACTTCTTTATTAAGTTATAGAAATGTAATTTATATATCGATATATACTATGTCGATATGCGTAGCACAAGGTAAACGGAATTTTTACAGCATTAAGATGAAGAAAATAAGGGTTGAGAAATTTTACATTTTTTAACTTGACAAAAAATAATACGTTTTATAATTTGGCAACAGTATTAGAAAAAAATACTGCGATACATATTTGAAAGCTAACAATCTATTTAAATATAAATTTTAGTTATTAAGATCATGTTAACACAATTCATTAAAAAAACCAATTGCCGAAAATTATTCATAGGCCTAACCCTGATTTCATGTATTTCGCTATCAGCATCCTCAACGCTGATTGCTCAATCAACTACTAATTCGAAAAATTCACTGACAGCTCGACTAATCAACGTCGAAGCTACATCTAATGAAACATTTCGTTTCAACAGTGTATTAAATAATAATTCGTCAACCAAACAAACCTACGATCTCGAAGCAAAACTACCCGAAGGTTGGCAAATATTGTATCGTGTAGATGGCTCGACTGTACGTTCATTGCAGCTTGAGGCGAACTCGGTAAAAGATATTAGTATAGAAATCACTTGCCCTATTAGTACTAAACCTGAAAAATATAAAATTCCTGTACAAGCAATTTCTAGTAATGATACACTCACGCTTGATCTTGAAGCCGTCGTACGCGGCTCGTATGCTGTAGAACTCATGACTCCATCTGGACGATTGAGTGATGATATTGTAGCTGGAAATAGTAAAGAAATAACCGTAGTTGTAAAAAATACGGGTACATTGCCCCTAAACGGATTAGAATTATCTTCTCAACTACCTACCAAATGGGAAACTAGTTTTGCTCCAAGCAACATTGAACAAATCGAGCCTGGGAAATCAGTGGATGTCAAAGTAACACTAAAGGTTCCTGAAAAAACGATTGCTGGTGACTACTTATCTAAAATTACAGTTCGAAATGCTAATAGTAATGCTGAAGCATCCATTCGTATGGTAGTAAAGACTTCACTATTATCGGGCTGGATCGGCATCGTTGTTATACTAGCCGCAGCTGGCTTAATCTACGGGCTTATCCGCAAATATGGAAGAAGATAAATACTATTTCACATCACAAAAGAGAATTTATGAAAAGTCCTATCATACAGTTGAAGGATCTTACCAAATCATATGGTGATAAAATAGCCGTAAACAACCTGAACTTGGAGATATTACCTGGCGAAATATTTGGGCTATTAGGACCAAATGGCGCTGGAAAGACAACTAGTATACTGATGATGCTAGGTCTGACAGATCCGTCATCAGGCAAGGCTTACGTATGTGGGCACGACGCAACTCGTGAACCAATAGCCGTAAAGCAATGTGTAGGATATCTACCAGATAATGTCGGCTTCTATCCAGACATGACTGCTCTAGAGAATCTTGTCTTTATATCACGTATCAATGGCTTTGACGAAGATGAAGCATTAACTGATGCACAAAAGCTGCTGGAGGTTGTTGGATTGCAGGATACAATGAAGCAGAAGACCGCAACATTTTCTAGGGGTATGAAACAACGTCTTGGACTAGCTGAGGTATTAATAAAAAAGCCAAAAATCATCATATTAGATGAGCCTACGCTTGGTATTGATCCTAAAGGTGTACAAGAATTCTTACGACTTATTCAACAACTTAGCCGCGATCAACATCTCACAGTACTTATGTCATCACATCACTTACATCAAGTACAACAAGTATGTGATCGTGTGGGCATATTTGTTGATGGCAAAATGATAGTCGAAGGTCCTATTGAAAACTTATCAAAACAGTTGATGAGCAATCATGGTTGTAAGACATCTATTCGCATATCCAATAGCCAAACCAATCGTTCAGCATGTGAATCAACATTGAATGAATTGGCTTACATACAATCCTATTCGTGGGACAATGACTATCTACATGTGATATCATCCAACTCTTCCAAAGCAGAAATAACACGGAAACTAGTATTTGCTGGAGCCGATATTGAAAGTGTCGAGGGTGACAACTATACCCTAGATGATATCTATGCTAAATATTTTGACCAAACTAAATTCCTAAGCATACAAGATGAAAAACAATATAAAAACACTACGCAAGCCGGATAAGATAGCTACGCAAAAAAGTAGTTTTTCACTGTTTAGCACTCCTATGCATGTACTGATACAAAAGGAAATTGCTTCACATATTCGCAGTTGGCGTTTTATCATTTTGATCATTCTAATTGTGTTAACTTTTGGTGCTTCAATGTATGTTTCGTTTTCGGAACTACGAACCACCATACACAATTATCAAGATCCTGATCACAACTTTGTGTATCTCAAACTATTGACATCAAGTGATAATTCTATTCCGCCATTTCATGTATTTCTTAATTTTTTAGCACCACTACTGGGTATTGCTTTAGGTTTTGACGCTATCAACGCTGAACAAAATGGAGGTACATTGACCAGACTAATGGCACAACCTATATATAGGGACAATCTGTTATTAGTAAAATTTTTTGCGCCACTGCTGATTATTTCGACCTTATTTATATCGCTTATCTTATGCATGATTGGTGCAGGACTCATTAAAACGGGAATTGGTATAGAATGGCAAGAAATTGTGCGTATAGCAGGCTTTGCTATGGTCAGTATGTTATACGTAGCATTCTGGCTAAGTCTTGCCATCCTATTATCAATCATATTTAGACAGGGAGCGACTTCGGCTTTAACAGCTATCGGTATATGGTTATTTTTCACAGTATTCTTCCCGATTGTAGTAAACTTGATCGTAAGGCCATTTTTACCAAATCCTAATTATATATCAGAAGCTGAATTCATAGCGTCACAAGAATTGATTTTGAACTTGATGCGTCTGTCGCCAAGTCAGTTATATTCAGACGCTACGACGAGCATACTAATGCCTTCAATACGCAGTTTAGGGCCTATATCCATGGAGCAGATGATAGCAGCTATTCCTGCCCCCCTTTCATTTAAAGAAAGTGTCATGACTGTATGGCCACAGCTCACCGGAATTATAGCTGCCATGATGGTATGCTTTGCCTTATCGTATTATGCCTTTATGCGAAGAGAAGTGAGATCGTAAACAATCTTTTGCTTCCTATTCTAACTCCTATACATATCTACTTATGTAGGCTAGTCACCAAAAATTTGGTGACTAGTATTTTTAATGCATGCTCAATAATTCCTATTCATGAAAAAAGCCTACGTATTTATACGTAGGCTTTTTTTAATTTATTTCTTCAATTCTAACTTATCAATATGTTTACCTTCTAAGTCCGTTATAACAAATGCTGCTCTTCCATTAGTCACATTGACTTTAAGTAAATGGTCGTTTTTATTGACGATAACAGGGAATTTAACCTGTGAATCGGCTTTCAACATCAGGTGCTGATGCAAATGTCCACTAAGCATGATGTCTACCTTATGTTTATTCAACACGGGTACAAATTTGCGTATGACATCTTCGCCTCCATGCCAACCTTTCACAGGTGGCATATGACAGATGACTATTTTGTATTTTGCTTTTTTAGCCTCTTCAGATTGAAGCGTTTTCTCTAACCACGCTGCTTGCTCATCTCTATATCTATCCATATCCACAATACCGTAGTATTCGATGTCCGTATCAGGTTTATCCTCTCCACTGTCTAAAAAAATTAGCAAAGCATCACCCATTTGGACAGTATAATATAGATGTCCTGTATTAGTGACAAAATATTTAGAAAATTGTTGTGCAAATGGGCCTCTTGTTTCATGATTTCCACGCGCATAGTACATAGGCAACTCTTTAGCAAACTCTGCAATAGCGGTGTCCATAAAACTGTCAAACAGATGTTTTTCATCCGTAATATGATTAATCATATCCCCATTAAAAACAACGAAATCTGTTTTACTTTGATCTACTTGCTGCATAAGTTTTTTCAACACATTATTTTTCCCGTGTAGGTCATTGATAACTGCAAACTCTATTGCATCACGTGGGCCATTCGTTTTGAAGGTCAATGGTTTTACCTGATACACTAAAGTCGCTGCATTATTTCCGTACCAAACCTTAGCACCCTCGTGCTTTACTACTTCTTTACTTACTACTCTATAACGATAAGTGGTATTGGGTTTTAAGTTGGTAATTTTAACTTCATGCAAGTTTCCAATAGTTTTGAGACCATCCTTACTTGCGAAATATTGAGGTCGCTGCTCTTTATAGAAATGACTATCATCGTCTGAAGCCAACTCAACCCAAGCTATCGCAGGTTTGCTACTTGTCCATATAATAGAAACAGTAGAATCTGTCAAAGCTTGTAGATATGGACCATGCGTGATTTTGAAATCTTGCGCTACACTAAAAGATATCTGTGTAAAGTACAATGTAAATAGCGCAATAAAATTTAAGGCAAATTTCATAAGAGGTATTTTAAATAATTTATGTGTTATAATTGGTTAATATTATAGTAGTTAGATGTACTACATCCTACCTGTAGACATAATTCTAAAGATACTAATATCTATAACAACTCTATATTAAAAAATCAATAATTCTTTATACCTATCACATAAAAAAGGAGTTGATTAACAACTCTTTCCAATTATTTAAAATGATATAAAATCAACTGCTTAACTTCTTATAGCGTCTATAACTACATCGTCTAATGGCGATATAGATGGACCGAAATAATGTGTTAAAATGCCATTTTCATTAATTAGATATTTACCAAAATTCCAATCTGGAGCATGGTTATTCCATCCGTTTAGATTAGCATTACTTAGCCATTGGTAAATAGGATGCTGATCTTCACCTTTTATGACGACGGATTTCTTTGCTACTAAAAACGTGACGCCATAGTTTACTTTACAAAATTGACTGATAGATTCATCATTCCCTTGCTCTTGTTTTCCAAAATCATTGGCTGGTACAGCAATTATCATGAGTTCTTCTTCAAAATTATCGTAAATAGTTTGTAATTCTGCGTATTGACCGGTATAACCACAATCAGATGCGGTATTGACAATCATTACCTTCTTACCAGCTAATTTATGCTGCTCCAAGGCCTTTAGATTACTAAATGACAATAGACTAAAATCTATCTGTACCGATGGTGAAACATTATTCGAGTTTTTCAATATAGTAGCATTTTTACCACTCTTTCCTACCTTGAGTATAAATGGGTAAAGCATGCGTAAGATTTTTCGTTTGATTGACGACATAATTCTATAAATTAAATTTGTGTAACCTTTGAGGGCATTGTATAGATTGCTATCATAATGATATATAAAGATACAGTATTACAAATTTTAAATAAGAATTTATTTCCAGCCTCCACCTAGCGATCTATATAGATTGACGTAAGCATTTAGCTGTTTTTGCTGTGTAGCTGTATAATCAAGTTCACTTCTCAAGGCATTGCTTTGAGCTGTGATAACTTCCAAATAGGTAGCATATCCACTTCGAAATAATAGAGCGGCATTATGAACAGCTAGTTGTGCATTGTCTACACGTTGTCTAGCGAGATCTAATTGTTCTTTTTGCTTTTGAACGATAATGACACTATTGGACACTTCGGCTACCGCTTGGCGAACATTTTGCTGCAAAGCTAGTTCAGCCTTCTCTCGCTCAATCATTGCAATCTCGTATTGATTTTTCAATTTTTTGTTCTTAAAGATAGGTGTAGATAGGTTACCAACAAAACTACCTAATAATGACCCAGGGATATTAAACCAATTTTCAGGAAGCATGGAATTGACACCAAAAACACCACTCAGACTTAAACTTGGGTAGCGCATGATTTGACGTAAATTCATGCGTGCATTTGCTTGAATTAACTTCAATTCTGCTTGCTGAATATCTGGTCTATTACGGATGATTTCTAATGGAGCACCAAGGGATACGTGATCATGAAATTTGATTAAACTAGCGGTCAATTCTTGCGATCTACCTACACTGTCTGGCATCTGCCCTAACAGGACATGAAGTGCATTTTCTTGAATCGCAATTTCTTTCTCCAATTCTGGTATTAATGACGAAGCTACCAAAGTTTGAGATTTGACTTGCTGTAAAGCTAATGCGGTGATTTCGCCAGCATCAAACTGCAACTTCATAATACCAAGGGTCTGCTCACCTAATTTTTCATTGCGTCGAGCCACTTCGATCTGTGCATCCAACATCAACAAATTGAAATATCCTGTGGCGATATTAGCAACTAATTTCGTCTGGATTGCATGCTTTATTTCCTCACTTTCTCGTAATGATGCCTTCAGCATATCTTGCTGATGGGCTATCTTACCCCAGGTATCTATTTCCCAACTAAATCCCAAATTAGTTGCGTACTGCGATTGATAGTTAAACAGCTTACCAGGAGCATCCGTACCTTTATGATCATACCAATTACTTGATGGATTGGCATAAAAATTTTCAGAACGATATTGTTGATTTATAGAACCTATCGTTAAATCAACCGATGGCAAATATTCATATTTATTGATGCCTAAATTGCGATTAGCGATCTCGATATTCTTAATCGCTGTCTGCATGTCATAGTTATTGGCTAATCCTTTCTCGATTAAAGCGATCAGGGCTTCATCATCAAAAAAACTTTGCCAGGATATATCAGCTAAAGATATGCTGTCAGTGGTTTCAAAATAAGATTCATTTCTAAATTGATCTGGCAATTCGAAAGATGGTTGCTGATATGATTTACCAACTTTACAACTTTGAAATATACTGATGGAAGAAATGATTCCTATTGAAATGTATGTTCGAATATTTTGCATGTTTAGTCCTCCTCCTTGAATTTTGATTTTAGTTTTTCGTCCAACGTTTTAAAGACAATAAATAGTACAGGGATAATGAAAACACCAAATACTACACCCGCAATCATACCTCCAGCTGCTGAGAAACTGATGGAATGATTTCCTATCGCCGATGGACCTACCGTCCACATCAATGGTACTAAACCGGCTACGAAAGCGAAAGATGTCATTAAGATGGGACGTAATCGTAATTTTGCACCCTCAATAGCTGCATCATATATGGTCAAACCTTTATCACGTTGTTGAACTGCGAATTCAATGATTAGGATAGCATTCTTGGCTAATAGACCGATAAGCATTACCAGTCCCACCTGTACATATATATTATTTTCTAATCCTACAGCTAGAATACTTACGAATACACCTACAAGCCCGACTGGCACTGATAGTAACACTGCCCACGGTAATATGTAACTCTCGTACTGAGCAGCAAGTAAGAAATAAACGAATAAAATGCTCAAGGCAAAAATTAATACTGTCTGTGAACCAGCTTTGGATTCCTCATAAGACATACCTGTCCATTCATAACCATAATTGCCAGGAAGCTTATCAGCTGCCAAATTTTCAATTGCAGCCATTACATCGCCTGAACTGAATCCTGACGCTGGATCTACATTGACACTTATTGCATTATATAGATTATATCGTGTAATAGTTTCTGGCCCTACCACCTTATTCAATGTCATCAATGTACCTACAGGGACCATATCACCAGTTTTATTGCGCACAAAAATAGAATTCAAAGATTCTGGTGTAGCCCGAAAATCAAAGTCAGCTTGCATATATACACGATATGTACGGCCGAATCGATTGAAGTCACCAGCATTTACGCGAGCAAAATACATACGTATGGTATTCATCATATCTTTGATATCCACTCCTAGACTCTTTGCTTTGACTACATCAATATCTGCTTCGTATTGAGGAAAGTTTGATTTGAAAGAAGTATAGGCATTTGCTACTTCAGGTAGACGATTGATCCCGTTAATAAAGGAATCCGCAACTAAATCGAAGTCACGGATATCCCCGCCCATACGATCTTGAAGGACTAACTCTACACCTGCAAAATCACCAAATCCTTGAATAGTGGGCCTTGGAAAAACTTTGAAAGTAGCTTCATTAATCACAGATAAGTCTTTACGGATAGTATCCATGAAATCGTTGATATTCTTGATATTTTTGCGCTCATGGTGTGATTTGAGGTTAATATAGCCTGCAGCAAAAGCTGCTGACGATCCTCCACCAATGGCATTCAGACCTGATACTGTAGTCATACCAGCAATATCCTCCCTTTTACGTAATATACTATCCGCTTTATGCAATACCTGTGTAGTTCTAGATAACGAAGCACCAGGAGGCATAGCCAAAGAATATGTAACGAAACTATCATCTTCAGTAGGTATAAAGCTCTTCGGAGTAAGGTAGAGCATACCAATTCCGAGTAGCGATATGAATGCCAATCCAGCAAAAGCTACTTTTTTATTACGAATCAAGTATTTAACACTATGAATATATCTACTTGTAAAACGATCGAATGATGTATTAAATCCTACAAAAAAACGAGATTTAAAACGCTCAAATTTATTTTTGTTAGCGTCTACCTCGCTCGAACCATGTGAAGGTTTTAATAGTAAGGCACATAAAGCTGGTGTAAGTGTCAATGCATTTACTGCCGAAATTAATATTGCTGTAGCCAATGTATAGGCAAACTGTCTATAGAATATACCGGCAGGACCTTCCATAAATCCAACTGGCAAAAATACAGCAGCCATTACCATCGTAATGGATAAAATCGCACTGGTGATTTCGGACATGGTTTCTAGCGTTGCAGCCTTAGCCTTCATCCCTGTTTCCTGCATTTTTTGATGTATGGCTTCTACGACCACAATGGCATCATCTACTACGATACCAATAGATAGTACCAAAGCAAACATCGTCAATACATTCAATGAAAAACCAAATAGATTCAAGAAGAAAAAAGTACCAATCAACGAAACCGGTATAGCAATAGCCGGAATCAGCGTCGACCTAAAATCTTGCAAGAAGATATATACAATTATAAATACCAAAAAGAACGCCTCAATCAAAGTGCTTTTTACTTGATTGATCGATTGATCGATCTGATCACGAACACTATAAGATATCTCATAAGCTACACCTTCAGGAAATGACTTTGAAAGCTGGGCCAATACCGCACGCACTTCCTTATCGATTTCATGTGCGTTAGACCCAGATGTCTGCGTGATATTTAGTGTCAAACCAGGTTGTCCATTTACCTTGTTATCTGAACCTAAGTTAGTCGCTCCAAATTCAATTCTAGCTATGTCTTTAAGATATAATACCGATCCATCTTTATTCGTCTTAATGACCATATTTTCAAACTCCTCAGGTTTAGAAAATCGTCCTTTGTGTTTTATAACCGTCTCAAAAGCTTCATCAGATGTCTCACCAAACTTACCTGGCGCTATTTCAAAATTCTGATCACTTAATGATTTTGTAACGTCTTGAGGTATGAGATCGTATACAGCCAATTTTTCAGGATTCAACCAGACACGCATAGCATAGTCTCGCGCACCTAGACGTGTAACTTGCGCGATACCATCGACGCGCAAGAGCGGTCTAATCAGATTAATTTGAGAAAATGCCTGTAAGAATGTTTCATCATAAATAGAATCTTTATGATTAGAATACAAGTTAATAGTCATAATAGCACCACTCTGACGTGGTTGAACTGTTATTCCACTCTCATTTACTTCTCGAGGAATACTACTTATTGCTTTGGATATACGAGTCTGCACATTTACAGATGCTATGTCAGGATTAGTGCCTGTCTTGAAAAACACCTGCACAGTTCCAGAGCCCGAATTCGTAGCTGTGGATTTGATGTAGGTCATATCTTCTACTCCATTTATTGCTTCTTCAATAGGCAATAAAACAGATTCAGCTACAGTTTCAGAGTTTGCACCAGGATAACTAAGAGATACAACAACTGATGGTGGGGCTATTTCGGGAAAACGTGATATGGGTAACATTTTCATACCTACGATCCCTAATATAACCAAAATGATAGATAACACAGTCGCTAAGACCGGTCTATTGACAAAGGTTTTAAGCATGAACTTTAAATTTAATAGACATCCAGGACAATAAATTAATTATTGCCCAGACTACTGTGTGAATATGGTGGTTGATTATTGTTTTATAGGAACGACAGTGGATCCTTCCGTTATTTTATCTAATCCAGAAATAAGTATCTGTTCGCCAACAGCCAAGCCATCAGATACGATATAATTATTTTTACTTTTGCCATCAAGTTTAATCACGCGTCTTTCGACTTTGTTTTGAGCATCAAGCACATAGACAAAAATCTTATCTTGAAGTTCGCTTGTAGCAATTTGAGGTATTTGAATAACAGATTTCTTAACTTCTGATATTTTAAGTGTTCCTGTACTGCCCGAACGCAACATATTATTTACATTGGGAAATGATGCACGTAATGAAATAGCTCCTGTCATGCGATCCACCTGACCATTTACAGCATCCACTTTACCTTTTAGAGGATACTCTTCGCCATCTGCCATTATTAATGTTGCATCTGGGAATATTAAACCATTAGTTTTTCTATCAACCCCTAAAACACTATCTTCCTTAGCCTTAATTTTTGAAAAATAAAGAAAATCAGACTCGTTCATCGAGAAATAAACGTACACATCTTGTACATCGGATAATACTGTTAATGGCTCTTTATCACTCTTCGAAACTAGATTACCTATGCGTTTCGGAATACGGCCGATATACCCCGATACAGGTGCTTTTATAATGGTAAAGCCTTCATTGATCGCAGCACTACGGACAGCAGCAGAGGCTTGATCAAGCGAAGCTTTCGCAACATCATAATCAGACTGAGCTGAACGTAATCTAACTTCTGAAATAACATCATTATCAACCAATGGCTTGAGTCTATCGATTTCTAATTGTGCATTTGTCAATTTTGCCTTAGCAACATTTTGACTAGCTATAGCGTTATTTAAAGCTTCTTGATATGTTGATGCATCGACTTGAAAGAGAGCTTGACCAGCTTCTACATAATCTCCTTCATCCACATAAATATGTTGCAGCAATCCTTCTACTTGAGGGCGTATTTCAACATTGACTTTTCCCTCAATAGTACCCAAATAGTTTTTGATAGTAACTGCGTCACTAGTATCTACGAGATATGTAGGCAATGCTAAGGGTTTTACAGTGTTTTCATTTTCTTCTGTACTACCTTGTAGACAACTCTGCAACGAAAAAGCAACGAATAGTAAAGATATGCCACGGCAAGATATGTCGATAGTTCTTCTTAATAATGTCATATATGTATAGGTAAATGTTTGCTATTTTTTGTAACAGCACAGTTACAAATTTACAAAATCGAAACAAAGTACATGCCGCAATTTATCAATTAACAATAATTAACACTTCGAAATCACCTAATATTCTGCTATTCAGACAGCTAAAAGCTCAGAAAAAAAGTGATGCGAAACACTTCTAAGACATATTTTTTTTATGGTATTGTGTACTAAAACAAAAGCTGACTTAAATTAATAAATCAGCTCACAAGTATGTATTCAGCGTATTTTAATTAATAGTACTATGTTGATTCCTTATTCATATGGCTATTAAATTTTCACAAACCAACGTTGCTTATACATTATATATAATATAAATACAACAATGGCTACATTACCTACTGTTATTATTAATTCAGTATAGGATTGTAATTTAATTTCTAAGCCATAAGTGATGGAATGCACAACAGATCGAAAATTGATAAACTGTCCGATGAAATAGGCAACAATGGAATTCATACCGAATATTTTCAACCAGCGGAGCCAATTTCCCTGTTTTTTGATATCAATGATATAGTAAAATAATGCCATGAGAAGGAAACAAATTCCCCCCGAAAATAATGTCATACTTGAAGTCCAAATTTTCTTAATAATAGGCAACTCAATAGACCATAACAAACTGGTAATTAAACATACTACACCTACATATATCAAGTATTTCATCACCATATTCGGTTCTTTACCAAAATTCTTAATCCATCTACCAGCAAAACATCCCATCGATACTGTTACGACAAAGGTAAGACTACTCCATATCCAGGTGTAGTGATACCACTCCGAAAATTTCCAGACGCCTGAATCATCATATTTTACACCGTCCATATACGAACCTAAAACTTTCTTATCAATTTGCATGGCGAAATTGTCATGAAAACCAAAATCTTGGTTAAGATGAAATGGTATCGCATAGATTACTAGTAAAGCAACACTAATACCTATCATAGCACGATAAGAAAGATGCATATACATCAATGCTGTAAACAAATAACCCATAGCAATAGCTTGCAACGTATTGGAATACAACTTGAGTTGTTGCCATTCCAATGCAAGCAAATTGCCTTGCATGATCATACCAAGCACCCAAAGTATGATAAATCTTCGAATAAGTTGCTTGTAGATTCTCTTGTTTCCTATACCAATCCTAGAATCCATGGAAAATGGAATGGTAATACCCGTCATAAACAAGAATAAAGGCATAATCAAATCCCAAAGTCTGAATCCTTCCCAGACTTCGTGTTCAAATTGATATAGCAATGCATGATATGCTGGAGCATCCCATACTTTACCAAGTTGCATCAGGATAGGCTGTAAAGCAACTAATAGGAATAAATCAAATCCACGTAGGATATCAAGTGATTCTAAACGTTTAATTGGTTGTGACATGATAATAAATCGTAAGATCTATCATAATCGGCAATTGAAAAATATCCAATTTATTAATTCAAGATCATAATTAGGTTAATGGTTTACTAGTATTACAAAGTTATAGTATATAATAATAGTAAATAATCTTTCATATCACAACAAGATTGGATTTTTCAGCACATATAATTGCTATTATTTGTTAAACAGCAATTATTGTACGCGGAATAATGAAAGGTTATTGACGCCTAATTTTCATCTTCATACCTAGTGCTATCCCAAAGTAGTTTTTATCGCTGAGATAATTATTTTGAACTCTAGATATAAGATTGAAATCTGTCGTATGCAAATCGTAATAAAACTGCATACCTTCAAAAAAAGATGACTTTGATTTGAATTTATAACCAATGCTTTGGCCAATAAATACATTAACCCGAACTTTAGTCGAAAAAGTATAATAATTCGTAGGGTATTTTTCTGGCGATGAAAACCAAAATTGACGTCCAAGTGTCGTATTAATATACAAGCCTGTCCTTAGAATTTCGTAATTAAAGTTATCACCAAATGACTTTTTCCAAGGAGTATAAGTCTGACGTAGAGTTAGAGTGATCTTTTTCCTGTCCGTATCATAGGCCGGCACGTACCCCATTAGACCTTCAGTACTCCATTGAGATGATCTGCCGTAATCCCATCCAAGTCCTACAGAGACTAGGCCAATAGATCCTCCATGTTGTAGTGTGTAAGTATCAGGTACAAAGCGGATCATGGCTTTCTTCAAATTCAAATCATCGAGCTTAGTATATGCAGAGTCTGTCGCATTAATACCTGCAGATACTTTGGGTATAAAAAGCAACCACATACCTAAAATATTTACTTTGAGCCTTTTAATACGATACAAGTTCATAAGTATAATCATTAGGTGTTATAGTGAAAAGAAGATATTGGCGCTTACCAATATTGGGTGCTCCATAGTAATTGATTCCATCATTAAATGTATCATTTACTTCATAACGATGATTGTGACCATGATTAGCAAACATAAAATTTGGAAATTGATTGATACTGTAATGAAATATCTCAGCGACATTATTATTAAATTGCTCTGAGTAAGGTTTTGCATGCATAGCCAATACTGTTTGATTATACATATCCACATCTTTCGCACGCTCATCACGGATAAATGAAAAATCTGGCACGGGTACTGAATAATCAGTTTCAAGTGCATTAGTATTAAGACAAATAAATTTGGTCTTTCCAGCTATGAAGGTAAAGTTCAAATCACCAAAAACCTGCTTAAAAATATCTTCTCCATTACCGAGACAATCATGATTACCAATTATAACTACATAAGGCTGTTTTAATTTTTCCAATATATCGCGTTGCCAAAGGAATTCCTTAGTAAGACCGAAGTCAGTCACATCTCCACCATGAAGAATGAAATCAATATCGTTTCTTGAATTAGCATGATGTACAAATGATTCTAATTCATCGTACCAACGTTGTGAATCTGTAATAAAAGCATAGCGAATAGTATCATTGTTAGCGAACTCCTTCTCTATCCTAGCTATATTTTTGCTATTGATATCAAGTTTTCCATGGAGCTGGCCAGCATATGGATGTACATCGATATAATCACAAGAGTTAAATACAAAAATGGTTAATGCCAATAAAATTGACAGAACACATTTGGTAGACATATTCATCATAGGGATACTTGACTTTATGAACGCAAAAGTAAATAATTTAAAAACCCATATTATTTGTTTGCGTATTTATTACCCTAGCATGATATAAAAAGGGGTGTTTGACCTTTAAATAACAATGGTCAGTTAACTGTAATGATACTATTTACAATTAGGCAAAAATTCCATAACATATTACCTCCTTCCTCAAAACAATTATTATTTCATGTACGTTTATAATGTATACTTTTTAACATTAAATTCTATAGATATGAGTACTGAAAATTTGCAAAAGAATGAGGCGATAGAAAAATTAAAGGTATTGGTAAACGATATTGATATTGGTATGTTGTCCTCATTTAATAAGAATAATGATTATCCTTATACTATTCCAATGAGCAGACAGGAAGTTGATGATGAAGGTAATATATGGTTTATTTTGTCCTCAGAGAGTCAGACCTATGTCAATTTAGAACAGGATAGCCGAGTATCATTGTCATTTGCTCATGTATCAGATTATAAATTTTTATCATTAAATGGTAAAGGACATCTATCACATGACAAACAAAGAATAGAAAAATATTGGAACAAATTCGTAGAAGCATGGTTTGAAAAAGGTAAAGAAGATCCAACTATCAGAATTCTACAATTCATACCAGAGGAAGCACACTATTGGGATAATAAAACCAACAAACTTGTTACATTTCTGAAACTGGCAACTTCAGTAGTTACTGGTGCAGACTTAGATCTTGGACGTGAAGGCGAGTTAAAAATTAAGTGATTCGATATGGCGTTAAAGAATTCGCTATTTCGATTTAATTACTATTGTAATAATTACTAAAAAATTAGTACAATAATATATTATAGTGCAAATATTTATAATATTTGCACTATATGCATACAATAATTGAAACACTCTACAATTTAATTTGGTCTGAAGCCTTAATCTATCTCTGTATATTTACAGGCTTATATTTCACACTGAAGTATAGATTTCCTCAAATCATATACCTCAGAGATATGCTAAAGCTTATATTTCAACGTAATACTTCACAAAAAGGTATATCTTCATATCAAGCATTTGCATTAGCCTTATCTGGACGTGTGGGTACAGGTAATATTGCGGGTGTAGCAACAGCTATAGGCATGGGCGGCCCTGGAGCAGTATTTTGGATGTGGCTAATTGCTATTTTAGGAAGTTCATCCGCTATAATAGAAGCTACACTCGCACAGATGTATAAAGAAGAAAGGGATGGTCAATACCGTGGTGGTCCTGCTTTTTATATACTGAAAGGATTAAATAGCAAAATATTTGCATGGACATTTGCCATAGTAACTATCATTGCCACAGGTTTTTTATTACCAAGTATTCAGAGCAATAGTATAAGTGTCGCTATGCAATCTGCATTTAGTATATCGCCCTACTATATTGGGCTTGGGATAGTAATTGTTTTAGCTTTTATAATAGTTGGAGGTGTTAAAAGAATTTCTGTTGTTGCAGAATATATAGTTCCCGTAATGGCCGGATTTTATATTCTTATGTCTATAATTATTATTGGCCTGAATATTCAAGAAATCCCTGCCGTTATTAGCCTAATATTTAAATCTGCATTTAATTTGGAAGCTTCATTCGGAGCCGTGGTTGGTTCTGCAATATCATGGGGTGTAAAACGTGGTATATATAGCAATGAAGCTGGACAAGGCACTGCTCCTCATGCTGCAGCAGCAGCTGAAGTTGACCATCCTGTTAAACAAGGATTGGTTCAAGGTTTTTCCGTATATGTAGATACCTTATTAGTTTGTACCGCTACAGCCTTTATGATATTGTTCACTGGACAGTATAATGTAGCTCATCCAAGTGGCGGATTCATAGTTAATAATCTCTCAGGTATTGAAGCTGGTCCTGAATATACGCAGTATGCTGTTGCTACAGTTTTCCCAGCATTCGGTTCAGCATTTGTAGCTATAGCATTAACTTTCTTTGCATTCACGACAATTATGGCTAACTATTATATTGCTGAGACGAATGTTAGTTTTATTCAGTCTGCAAAAACTGCCAGATTTTTGAAAAACTTACTCCGAATCGCTATCCTTATATCCGTATTTATGGGGTGTGTAAGCACAGCCCAAATGGCTTGGACGTTGGGAGATATTGGTGGCGGATTGATGGCCTGGCTAAATCTAATAGCTCTATTATTACTTCGTAAAAAGGTAGATATCGTTTTTAAAGATTACATCGAACAACGTAAACAGAAGCAAGATCCGAAATTCAGCAATACTAAATACAAGATCCCACAAATGGATTTTTGGAATAAATAATAAGTAGCTAGGTGAATAGCCTTTTTTCTATTTTAAAGAATTATATTTAATAAAAAAAGGAATGTATTATATACATTCCTTTTTTTATTATTTTATTGTAAGATATTATCGAGGTAAAGATTCTGGTCTTGGCATGCGATATTTTCCTGCAGTCATAGACAACAAAAATGCTTCAACTGCTTCAATTTCATCTGTGGTTAGATCTAGTTTTTTCAGTAATGGATCATTTACCGGATACATAGGATCCTTTGCCAATTGTTCTGCAGTTGGAGCCAACATAGTCATTCCAGAATTATACATATTGATAATCCCTCTTAGGTTAGGAAATAAACCATTGTGCATATAAGGTGCCGTGTTGCCAATGTCTCGAAGTGAAGGCGTTCTAAATTTTCCAACATCTTCAGGATTTTGTGTAGCATCATACAGACCTAGATCTTGATACTTACGTTTATAGTAAGTTAAGCCAATATTATGAAATTTCTCATCTGTTAAAAATTGTCCATTATGACAATTCATACAACGAGCTTTCGTTCTAAAGAGATGCATACCTTTAATCTCTTTATCCGTCAAAGCAGTGTATTTACCATCTAAAAACTCATCAAATCTACTTCTCTTACTCATGATAGTACGTTGAAACTCCGCTAGCGATTTCATCACTTCAGGAAGTGAAAAATCCTCTCCCATACCTTCACCATACGCTTCTTCAAACATAGCAACATATCCTGGAATAGCTTTAAGTTTTGGAATCAACTTGGTAATATCCATCTTCATCTCATGATGAGCTTCTATAGGCGCTATGGCTTGTTCTTCTAAAGTACGTGCACGTCCGTCCCAAAACATAGATTTGCGTGCATATACATTCAATAGAGATATCGTATTACGAGTGCCTTCAGTATGATCGTGACCGATAGGAACAGTCAAATGATCACCGAATGACGTCTGAGGATTGTGACAAGAACTACATGAAATTTGATTAGAGCCAGAAAGAATTGGGTCAAAAAACAGCATCTTACCCAAACGAACTTTGGGATCGTTTGATTTAGCTAATACAGCAGAATCAATTCGTGGCAAAGATTTAAATTCATGGAACTCTACACCTTCATCCAATGTAGGCTTTGGCCATTTGTCTATACTTTGACTATATAATGCACGTAAATCCTCATCAATCCTATCTGCGTAAAAGGCAGTTCCACTTACAAATACAGCTATCATAGAACATATGATAGTATACCTCTTAATCATATTTACCTGTTAAAAATTTAAACCTAGATGTAGTGCGAATCTACTCAGCTCTACTTCAGATGCATAGCCAGCATTTAATTTAACAAATGGCTTCTTACCATTATTTAGATTAATTAAATATTGCAGCTGCATTTCTGCAAATATAGGTTTAGAAATGCGGTAATCCCAATTATTATTCAATAAATTCCCGATTTCTGATTCTAAATTGACATTTGTAAAGGTATAATAAGCATGGTGAATGGAACGATTAGCTACTTGTACAGTAGTTTCCAAAATATGATTACGATGGTGGTAGAAATATTGTGCTGTCAAGCTAATATCCAATGGTGACCATGACATATTTCTGAATGGTGAGATATATTGTTCTTGAAGCTCTTGATAAGCTACTTCTACTTGCGCATTCCAGATATTAGATGAACCGAATAATAATGTCCCCGCGTATCTATCCGAAAAATAACGATAGCTTGATCTGTCCGCAAATTTTTCATAACCACCAGCTGCTGATGTACTAACAGTATTAAAAAGACCATCAGCTCCTGACATTCTACGTGAATTCCATGTACCCACAGCTTTCCAATACCAATTATTATATTGTTGTATATACCCTAAATCAACCTGGAGCTGCTCATCCGTAAAGAAATTTATAGCTTCGTTCGTATGATTGGTATATTTATCACCTACACGCTGTTCAACTATTCCTTTTGCATAGAATCCCGAGTTTTTGGGGCTCCATAATAAAGTACCTCTTAACGTAGTATTTTCATAATATGCTAGCGCTTGAGAAGACCCAGATGGGCCCATACCAGTAAGCAAGTTACTATACACCCCAGGACCATTAAGATTGAATATCAATGGTCTACCTAATAATGATACAAAGGATAATCTACTAGTCTGTTTATAAAATTCATAATCTACACCCAATGAGAGTGTATGATCAAGACCTAAATCACGACTCACTGATCCTTTCACGTCAATAGTAGTACTTTTGTTCAAAGGACGTGGGTCAATCTTTCTATAACCTTGATTTGCAGTTAGGTAACCTTCAACACCCAATACCCATTTATCGAACGATTTAGCGAGTCCACCTCCGAAGTGATACGACTCCACTTTAAGATCCCCCCCCACAGTATCTGCTAAGAAATATGGGTATATCTGCCTATAATCAAGATTTTCATTAAATCTAATATCTTTAGATTGTATAGATTTGAAATGTGCTTTACCCCAAACTGTCAAATCATTAGTTAGAATTTGGTGCGTTTCAGATTGAAAGGTTAAATCTTGCTGACCACTTCCCTCTTGCCAATCATATTTCTTTTTAGAATGCTGATTATACCCAATTTGTACTGACGTGTAATTTTGAGAAAAATATCTAGGTTTTAGAGAACTCAAATTATTCATTTCTCTATACAAAACTCTATCAATAGAATTTCTCTCTATAAAAACATCATTCTTTACAGACAGCGAATCTTGTGCATATCCTGCTAAATTAGATATACAAAATCCTAAAAAAATATATTTTTTTGATAGCATTAGAACAGCGTTGGTTTAGCTTCTGGAATAAAATCTTTCGTTGAATTATTAGTATCTTGATAGATCACTTTACCATCTGCAGTAGTTGATAGTATTTTACGCAATACAGATTTGCCATAGCGAGTAGCGTCACTATTTGTACGACCAGCATACGACCAGCCCATATCCAATTGTGGAGCTGTAACTAACCATTCATAGCTTTCTTCTACTGACAAATTCACGGCATCTATTATATAATCATTTGAAATTTTATATCCATCAGCAGATGTTATACGACCAGTAGTACCGACATAACTATATGTATACCTATTCGAACTTGTCCAATTATCCAAACTTACATTTTCAGGTAATCTTGCTAAAACGTACGATTGGAATCCACGATTGTGCATAGTCAATAAGCCTGATACGGATATAGTATTTTGGACCGCAGGATTATCTACATTAATAGCACTTAAAAGCTCTATTTCAAAATCTGCGGTTGATAAATCTGTAGAATTAATATTATACTCTTTATGATTGATAGCATTATTAGCAATGACTATTTGATCTCCAGGAGCTACAGGATATTGTTTACCTGTTCCTGGGATTTTAACGATTTGTTGGGAGGTAAATGCTTCCTTTAATATATCTGGAGTATATTCTCTTTTAGCCGTAGTCAGAAATGCAGATTGAGCTATCAATAATCCGTCAGCATACAACGTATCTAATGAATTATTATATATGATAAAATACTTATCCCCATTATACAACTTACCCTCAGGAGTATTTGTACCCGTGAAAAATATCTCTTTAAAAATAAAGTTTGCTGCAGGGTCTGATAAAAATAAACTCACTCTAGCTCCTGCTGAGGCTGATGAAATGACAACATTCTCTTTCAACCCTTGCAACTTGTAAGTCTTCGTATTTCCGTTTTCAGTAATAAGGATATCACCTTCTAACCTAATATTATACGTACCTAGAGCTAAAGTTGGTTGTAAACTAGGGTTGGTCAAGTCAATTACCGGAATCATCTGTGTTATACCAGAATTAATCTCTTGAAACGTAACATTCAAACTCTTCAAAGTATAGGTTCCACTTATTTCAGGCACATCAAAAACCAAATTTACTTGAGATGTAGGTTCCTCTAATACATCTTTCGCACATCCCCCAAATGTTAAAGCTAAACCTAAAAGCGCAGCAGCAGAAAAAATATTTCTTTTCATGTATATAATAAGTTAAAATTTCAAATTTAATTCCATCCCAAAATATGGAGCATCAAAATTTCTTCGTGAATATTGAATACCATTATTAGTATAATCTGGTGTATACTTAATTAATCTATTAACAAACATTCCAATACTCATAAAATCTTGAATAGATTTTACCGCCTTCAAATTCACTTGTAAATCTAAAGGAATCGTGTTCTTTCTATACAATATCGGATCAGATTTCAAATCCAAATACCCCAATATAGGATTGTTACGGTCTTCTTCAGTATAAGGATATACAACACCATCTATGCCCTTATAGCTTATCGGCAAATCAGATTTCTGTGTACGAATATTTGACGTATACCACAGACTTTGAAAACTCACGAAAGTCTGAAGACCAAGAATTGGCAAGGTCGAATCAAATGATATATTTGTATTGAAACGCTCATCAATATAGCCATCAATATTCAGATAAGTAGCTGAAATCTGATTTTTCCTACCGTCCACAATCACATTCGAGTTGATCAATCGATCTACAGGGATCGAATTAGTATACAATGTCCTAAACCATGCTCCATTTAAAGTAATACGCGTGTTAATTAAATCGAATCGCTTAGTACTAAATTGATATTCAACACCACGCTTATTCGTTTTACTTCCATTTAAGTATTGTCTATATGAAATAAATCGACCAGCTTCATTGAAGTCAAAGTCATTTATAGTAGGCTTTGAAGTGATTTCATTCGGATTAACAGATGTATTATCGTATTCTTTGTAAGAGATAACTTTTGTGGGCGAATTATTAACAAATCCAGAATTAGACTGCTCATCAAAATAGGTTATGGAAAAATTATAATTATTCCAATCCCAATTCAAACCTAGCTCAGCCTTGGTGTTTTTGGCTAAATCAAGATTGTAATTGGTCGGATCAGTAATAGTGGTGTTAGCCCAAGCTAAACGATACGCCGGATTATTATGATAATAATTCAATTCCACCTCGTCATGATAGTCAAGTTGAGGATTCAAATATAATGAAGTAGGCGCCAAAGATTGTACGCCATACCCACCAGACAATGCAATATGAAAAGGTTTGTCATTGACATAGAACAAAGGTAAATGTAACCTACTATTCCATCTTGGATCGATTTTAAAATTAGTTGATAAACTATATTTATTATCTAAATTCAATAATGAGAATGTACGAATACCAACAGCATTCTCCCACCTAAATTTTCCGAGTTTAATTTGAAATTGATCTTCCGCAAAGATTGCTAAGTTGCTATATGCGGGTACATTACGAAAGTCCCTAGGACGAACACCAATATTTGCTTGAGGAGGAAGATTTATGTCATAACGTTGTCCAAAACCAAAGTTCTTACTATAACTATGTTCAGCTCCTATTTTGATACGGTGTGTAAAACCCGTCTTGAACAACCAATCAGATGTTATTTTGGTATTAATATTGAAAGGCTTGTCGGATACGCGCACGTCAGATACATAGGATGGTGTTAGGTAAGAAGCCTCATGAGATCCTTCGATCAATGAATTCACTAATAAAGTAGCAGAACTCGCTTGCGTAAACTTACTAGAATAAAGTTGATTACTGTTGTGCGAAATGCTATTAATGAATTCCAACTTTGTAAAGGCGGTATTAGCATTTCTTTCAGTCCATTTTAAAATATTAGTTAACCCAATACTTCTCTTTGTTAATTTATAGCTATCTGTTAACGCATAATCATTATCCGGATCCATACGATCACCATCTAGTGTTGTATTCAAATCAAGATTATGCTTCCATTCAACCAAATTCAACTTAGACGACCAAGTCTTCTTACCTCGAATCGATGTATTGACACGTTGAAACTTTGTAAAGATATCTATTGGTAAATCATTGGCATAAAGATAGCCCGCATCCATATTTAGCGTATAATTATGCTCTTTAAACGATATACCCTTACCTATCGATGCCAATTTTGAGAATCCATCCATCTTCAAACGAGCCGTCCATGGAGTGTTTCCTTCAATACGATCTATCAGGACAACACCCGACGTAATATTACCATATTCAACAGACGAGATACCTCGAATAACTTCAACACGTGCTATATTATCGGTAGAGATACTACGCATATCAATCCCGGAGCTTGTATTGTCTCGGCTCGCATTCGGATCAGAGGAATACAGCCCTTGCATAGATGCAAGAGAACCGCTATTATTTATGGAAGCACCATCAATAGAAAACTGAGTGCCTAAAGAACCTGTCTCATAACCCGAACGCGGGTTGGCCTCGCGCAACGTAATACGATTATTAACAGTCAAATCTGGATCAATTGATCTTCCTCCAGGTAATAATTCCAAAATATCACTAAAACTAGAAGGCTGTAGTAACTTCATAGCCTCTTTATCAATTATGGAACTTGTAGATATTCTTTTGGATTCTTTGGCAGTTACATACACTTCTTGAAGATCCGTATTAGAAGGCTCCAAAATAACATTTATAACATTGTCTTTACTGAGGCTAATGCGTCTCGTAGACCTTTTAAAACCTACATGCGAAAATTCAACATCATACTTACCAGGCTGCAATCCCGACAATCTAAACGTACCATCAATTTGCGTAGAAGTTTTAACATTAATAGATTTAATTTGAACAGAAACTGTAGGTATAGTATTACCAGATTTATCAACTACAACTCCAGAAATCTGATGGGTTTGCGCATATGCGTACATAGTAGTCGCTAGACCTAAAGCTAAAATACAATACTGTTTCATTCAAATAAGACTAATAATTAACCGATGCAAATAACGGAATTTATTTAGACTTATTATAAATAAATTTCAGAATTTAATTGTACATGCAATAAAAATGACGGAAGCTAGATACTATTTGTAAAAAGTATTTATATTAGAACTTATCACAAATGAAATGAACGAAATAATCATTAGTTACCTAATAACTATAAACATAATAACATTTATAGCTTTCAAAATCGATAAGA
>JAZQRD010000176.1:0-57469 GCA_045629405.1 Sphingobacterium sp.
AGCTAGGAACCTGTAAATTTTCTTTATTTTTGTTCTGATGAATAAGAAGGCAAAAAAAGGAGTTTTACTGGTACAATTGGGTACACCTGATGCTCCCTCTACCCCAGAGGTGAGACGCTATTTAACTGAGTTTTTGATGGATGGTCGTGTAATGGATATACCCTATATGGGGCGTTCGTTACTGGTTAAAGGTGTGATCGTTCCTAAGCGTGCTG
The DNA here is from genome assembly GCA_045629405.1 of Sphingobacterium sp. Taxonomy (GTDB): domain Bacteria; phylum Bacteroidota; class Bacteroidia; order Sphingobacteriales; family Sphingobacteriaceae; genus Sphingobacterium. The sequence continues at coordinate 216 of JAZQRD010000176.1, forward strand.
CCAAATCTGCAGAGACTTATGCGACTATATGGGATGAAGAAAAAGGTTCGCCACTTATGTATTACTCTGTACAACAGCAAAAAATGTTGCAAGAGGACCTAGGTGATGAGTACCATGTAGAATTGGCTATGCGCTATCAAAATCCTTCTATTGAATCTGCCTTAAAGAAGATGGAAGGAATGTTTCTTGATAGTATAAAAGTTATTCCACTATTCCCACAATATGCCTCTGCTACATCGGGTTCTGTCATTGATAAAGTCATGGAGATCATGCGTACATGGCAATATATTCCTGCCGTATCTTTTGTAAGCAACTATTGCGAAGATGACCTTATGATTGAGACTTATGCAGAGCATGGTCGCAAGCATGATATAGATTCTTTTGATCATGTATTGTTCAGTTACCATGGATTACCTGTTCGTCAATTGGGGAAAGTAGATCCAACAGGCAATTTGCAATGTCCTCCTACAGGATGTGAGACCTGTAAAAAAGAAACAAACCCATTTTGTTACCTATCCCAATGTTATGCAACTACGCGTGCCATAGCTGCGAAGCTAGAACTTCCTGCAGATAAGTATTCTGTGTGTTTTCAGTCTCGACTAGGTAAGACGCCCTGGATAGAACCTTACACTTCAGACGCTTTGCATGATTTGGCTCATAAAGGTGCTAAACGATTATTAGTATTTAGTCCTGCTTTTGTATCTGATTGTATAGAGACATTGGATGAAATCCAAGTAGAATATGCTGAAGAGTTTAGAGAAATGGGCGGCGAAGAGGTAGCTATGGTGGAAAGTTTAAATGAAAACCCACGTTGGATAGCAGCATTGAAACGTTTAGTACTTACCAATTAATTAATCATGATGGTTATATTCAATGCTATTCTGTTATTTCTATTTGACTTTTATATTTTCTTTGCACTAAGAGCGAGTAGACTTGTATTCCCTAAAACCAAATGGTTTGCCATTATTTGGTGGTCTTATTCTATACTTTTGCTAATTGGTGTATATGTGTCATTCAAGTTCAGTATTCCTCTTGCTTATAGGTCAATTATACTTGTAGCATTCTTTCTAACTGCTATAAGTAAGTTTATCTATGTTGTAATATTATTGCTGGATGATATACGTCGTGGTGGTATATGGATTTCTAGATTGTTCACGTCGCCGAAGCCAAGGACTATTGAAACGAGGCTGGAGCAGCTAGATGCGCCATTGCCTGAGGTGCCTACTAAAGGAATAACGCGTTCTGAATTCTTGTTGAAATCTGGTATTGTCGTTGCTTCGATGCCGCTGTTTCCATTGACTTGGGGTATTATATCGGGAGCTCATGATTATGAAGTGCGTAGACAACGCTTAGTATTACCTAATCTTCCAAAGGCATTTCACGGGTTCAAAATAGCACAGATATCAGATGTACACTCTGGCTCTTTTTATAATAAAAAAGCTGTATTGGGTGGTATTGAGATGCTCCTCGGCGAGAAGCCTGATGCTATTTTCTTTACTGGAGATCTTGTGAATAATCTAGCTAGTGAAATGCGTGATTATCAAGACCTATTTTCGAAGTTACACGCTGAATTTGGTGTTTTCTCGGTTTTGGGTAATCATGACTATGGAGATTATCATTTTGGTCAAGTAGAGTCTGCAGCTAAAGCTAAAAATTTCCAAGATATGCTCGATGTTCACAAGGTAATGAATTGGGATCTCTTGATGGATGAAAATAGACTATTGAAGGTTGGTCAAGATGAGTTGGCTATTGTTGGTGTTCAGAACTGGGGTAATGGTCGCTTCCCTAAAAAAGGTGATCTTCAAAAATCACTTCTAGGAACTGAAGAAGTATCTACAAAACTCTTGCTGTCGCATGATCCTTCGCATTGGCGTGCTCAAGTGCTAGATTCTCCGATAGATGCAATGTTTGCTGGACATACACATGGTATGCAATTCGGTGTACGTGGAGAACACTACCAGTGGAGCCCTGCAAAATTCATTTATAAAGAATGGGCAGGACTTTACAAAGAAGGAGATAAGCAACTATATGTCAATACTGGTTTCGGTTTTTTAGGCTATCCAGGTAGAGTAGGTATTGTTCCTGAGATCACATTATTCGAATTAGTGACTGCTTAACATTTAATGGTTTTTCATCATATAAAAAAAGCTCCTTATCAATTGATAAGGAGCTTTTTTGTGTTCAATAATAGCAATTATAAAGATAATATCTCTATAATTCTAGTTAAGTTATGATTCACTTTGTCAATATGCTTTATAGCACGAGAGAATGGTGTGTATTCCACTTTACCATGGATTAGACCTGCCATTTCGCCACGACGACCTTCAAGTAAGCCTTCAACAGCAGCGACACCAAGACGACTTGCTAACACGCGGTCCATACATGATGGTTTACCGCCTCGCTGTATATGTCCTAATATAGATACACGTACATCGTAATGTGGGAAGTTTTCTTTGATTTTCTCTGCTACTACTAAGCCACCTTCGTCATCACCTTCGGCAACAATAATGATGCGAGATGATTTTGTTTTACGTGTCTTGTCCAGACGCGTCATGATAGCATTGTAATCCACTACTTGCTCTGGAATCAACACGGCTTCTGCACCTGTACTGATACCTGAACGTATCGCAATAAGGCCTGAGTCACGTCCCATTACTTCGATGACAAATAGTCTATCGTGAGATTCTGCCGTATCTCGGATTTTGTCTACAGCATCAACTACAGTATTGATCGCTGTGTCATAGCCAATAGTGAAATCTGTTCCAGCAAGATCATTATCAATAGTACCTGGTAAACCTATAATTGGGATGTCAAATTCTTCAATGAACTTAGATGCACCAGTAAATGTACCATCACCACCAATAACGACCAAAGCATCGATACCAAGTTTTGTAATGTTGTCAAAAGCTTTTTGACGACCTTCTTTGGTTCTAAACTCGTCGCTACGCGCTGTTTTCAAGATTGTACCGCCGCGCTGAATAATATTTGCTACAGATTTAACGTCCATAGGGATAATATCTCCATTGACCAAACCATCGTAGCCTCGTTTGATACCAAACATATTAATACCGTGGTATATACCCGCGCGAACTACTGCGCGGATGCCGGCATTCATACCTGGGGCATCACCTCCAGAAGTCAAAACTGCTATATTTTTAATGCTTCTCATATTTTCAAATATATCAAGATTTATGTTATAATCTTATTTATATTTAAATAAGTCAATTATTTTTTTGAGGCAAATTCATCGATACCTTTTTGTAGGTAAGCTGCGTAGCTGTCTACGTTGTAGTCTGCTCCACTCGGCGGGATCAATACATTTCCTTCAGGATCTACAATTACATATAAGGGTTGTGAGTTGCTATTGAAAGTAGCTGCTTGGAAATCTGAGTTTTTGTTTCCGATGGTTTTAATTTTCTTTCCACTATATGTTGATACATGTTGCTCATTAGCAGGAAGTTCTGTTCGGTCATCTACAAATAATTCAGCCATTACAAATTCATTCTTTAGTAATGATGCTACCTTGGGATCTGTCCACACATTTGCCTCCATTTTGCGGCAGTTGACACAGTTCCATCCTGTAAAATCGATAAGCACAGGCTTGTTTACTTCTTTAGCAGCTTGCAATGCTTCTTCGTAGTCATAGTAAGGATCAAACCCTTTTGGTGTACCACGTTCGTGGAATATTTCATAATATTTTTTCTTCTTTCCATTAGTAGATGATGTCGAAGTGGTAGCGCCAAAGTTTACAGTTGACAAATCAAAGTCTTGCGTTGCTGAAGGAGGTAAGAATGCAGAGATTGATTTCAATGGTGCTCCCCACATACCCGGAATCATATAAATTACAAACGATAATACAGATATCGCAAATATTGTACGTGGTACAGATAGATATGGTAAGTCACTATCGTGAGAGAATTTTATTTTACCAATTAAGTATAAGAACATTAAGAAGAATATAGCAATCCATAAAGCTAAGAATACCTCTCTGTCTAACCAATTCCAGTGGTAAGCTAAATCTACATTTGATAAGAATTTTAATGCTAAAGCCAATTCTAAGAAACCTAATACAACTTTAACACTGTTCAACCAACCACCTGACTTAGGCATTGATTTTAGCATTGAAGGGAATATTGCAAAGATCACAAAAGGTATAGCTAAAGCTATTGAAAAACCTAACATGCCAATTGCAGGGCCTAAGCGTTCACCTTTTGAAGCAGCTTCAACAAGTAAAGTACCAATAATCGGACCTGTACATGAAAATGAAACTAATGCTAATGAGAAAGCCATGAAAAATAGACCTACAAAACCTCCTTTATCTGATTTTGCATCGATCTTGTTTACAAAATTACTTGGAAGTGTAATCTCGAATGCACCAAAGAATGATGCTGCAAATGCAACTAAAATTAAGAAAAAGACAAAGTTGAAAATACCATTTGTAGATAATTCATTTAATGCATCAGATCCAAATGCTATCGTAATAAGCATACCTAGAGCTACATATATTACGATAATAAATAATCCATATAATAATGCTTGAGAAATACCTTTGCTTCTTGAACCAGCTTTCTTTGTAAAAAAGGAAACAGTAAGTGGGACCATTGGAAATATACAAGGCATCAAGAATGCTGCGAAGCCACCTAATAATCCAGCAATGAATATCGTCCACATAGATTGGCTTTCTTCTGGTACAGCTGTATTTGCTAGATCTTCCTGATTTTCATTAATTGCATCCGTATCTGATACAGTAGTATCTGTACCATCTGTAAACACTAAATCCGAAGGAATCTCTACTAATGTAGTTGTATCTTCAATGCTTCCCTCTGAGAACTCCACATCATCAAAATTGATTAGCGAATCTTGTGCTTGACTGGCTGGAGAGAAAGCTAACGTAAGTACTAATAGTAAATAGTAAAAAAAGGGTTTCATAAAATAATTGCTCAAGTAAGGCGTAAAGATAGAAAAAAGGTTAAAAAAAAAGGCAGTATACTGCCTTTCCGTAAGTGTTATGTACTAACCTTATTTAATATTTAGTGCAAATTCATAAATGTCCGGTGGAAGACATTGTGTTTTATCACAAGCCATGAATTCTACTTCACCAGTTATAGTCACTGCACCTTTGCCTAATAATTTAACTTTTTGTTGGAAAACTATTTCATTGTTAAAATATGGAACAGTCATATTGAATACCTCTTCAAATTTAGTTTTTGGCTTTACAGACTCTGCTGCTTTACCATTAGCTATATAAGCTTTAGTGGGCTTTACCGTAATCGTAGTAGCAATAGGGCCACCCTGAGGTACAGACTGTCCGTAGATATGCCATCCATTCTGGATAGTAGCTTTGATAAATACAACTGCTTCTTTACTGTTTATTTTTTTACCAGCTACAGACCATTTTACTGGGTTGTGAATTTGTGAGAATGCCGTCGTAATTGTTAGTAATACTGCGACAATAAGTAAACTAATTTGTTTCATTTTTAATTATTTAATCTTTTCGTATAAACCCTTGTTATTCTATGACTATAGCAGATACATATAGTTTAATGGCAAATTACGTTTTCTTTGTTTGTATATGCAAGTAATTTTAATGTTATAAATTATAGCTTATCTCTTTCATATTGAACTTGTGTATTCTGTTATGAATAAATACTTGCAGTAATCCATCTTTGTCTACTTCAGAAATAATGCCTTCTACTTTGATATTATCAATAGTGAATGATGCGATTATTCCTCTTCTAAATAAACGTTGATTATAGAAAGCTAATAATATATCAACTTGACCATGCTCATAGATATGGGTATAATATTTCAATTTATCTTGTAGCATGCGAACTACTTCTAAGATTGTCACATCAGTCTCAAAATTTTCTAACGAAATGGATGTCGTTTTATGAGCGATATCAGCTGGGAATTCGATCTGTTTAACGTTTAGACCGACACCTATAATGGCATGTTTTATATGTTTTCCAGAGATTTTATTTTCAATTAATATACCTGCTATTTTCTTATCGAAGACATATATGTCATTTGGCCATTTTATAGAAACAATGTTTGACTGTAGATGTTCAACTACATCGTAAACACTTAGGCTCGAGATGATTGTCAATATGAATTGATCTGATATCTGTAAGTTTTCAGGACTGTAGACAAAGCTCGTTGTAAGATTTTTGCCCTTTGTACTCTGCCAAGTAGATCCACGTTGACCTCTTCCTTGAGTTTGTTCCTTTGCCATTATGGCAGTAAAGGGTTGTAGTGGCTTGAAATTTGACAATAAGACTTTAACATAGTCATTTGTAGATGCTACACTCTCCAAGACAATAATGTTATCAATGGGAGAAAGTCCAAAAAATGTAGTATTTTGCAAGAGTTAAATGATTTTAAAGTGTTGTGGTAAAACTATAATATTTCTTAATGAGTCAAAAGAAAAATTCAGAATTATCTAGCAAATTAGCCGATGTGGTTGTGCTAGGTATGCAAGAGAAAAAAGGTAATGAGATAGTAAAGATGGATATGCGAGATGTCAACTCCACTATATCTGATTATTATGTTGTCTGTCATGCTGATAGTAATGTACAAGTCAACGCTATTGCAAGAAGTGTAGAAGAAGAAGTATACAAAGCATTTGGAGAAGATGCTTGGCATAAAGAGGGGCATGGTAATGGTGAATGGGTTTTGCTAGATTTTGTTGATGTCGTAGTTCATATTTTCAAAACTGAAAAACGCGATCACTATCGTCTAGAAGATTTGTGGGGTGATGCTAAGACTGAGTCTTACCAAGGTGCTTAATTCGATTTTTACAAAAGATACGTATAGATAAGTAATGAAGAAAATTCCTAGTAAAAAAGTTACTCCAACTCCTCCTAAGTTTAATATGCTATGGCTTTACGTAGCTATGTTCTTAGGATTCATCGCTTTAAACTTTTTCTACAATAGTAGTGGAGCTAAAGAGATCTCTTACGAGAAGTTCGAGCAGGAGATGTTACGTACGGGTGACGTGGAGAAATTGATTGCCTACAATAAAGGCAATATCGTTGAAGTAGAGGTTTACATCAAAGACGATAAACTTAAAAACGATGAAAAATATAAAGATGTAGTTCCTCCTGAAGGTGGTTTAAATCTTTCGTCAGGTACTGGCCCTCAATATTTGTTCACAGAAGGGTCGGCTGAGATCTTGAATCAACGATTGGCAGCTTCGCAAGAGGACTTACCAGCAGAGTCGCCTCGTTTATCTGCTAAATGGGAAGAACGTACAAATGCAATTGGTAGTTTTTTTATGACATTCATTCTTCCATTGATCATTTTGGTAGCTGTATGGATGTTCTTAATGCGTCGTATGAGTGGTGGTGGCGCGGGTGGTGGCCAAATATTTAATATTGGTAAATCTAAAGCCCAGTTATTTGATAAGGAGTCACAAATCAATATTACGTTTGACGATGTAGCAGGTTTGCAAGAAGCTAAAACAGAGGTTATGGAAATCGTAGATTTCTTAAAAAACCCTAAAAAATATACAGACTTAGGTGGTAAGATTCCAAAAGGTGCGCTATTAGTAGGTCCTCCAGGAACTGGTAAGACCTTATTAGCTAAAGCAGTTGCAGGAGAAGCTCAAGTACCATTTTTCTCTTTATCAGGTTCTGATTTCGTAGAAATGTTTGTTGGTGTGGGTGCATCACGTGTTCGTGATTTATTCAAACAGGCGAAAGAAAAAGCGCCATGTATTATCTTTATCGATGAGATCGATGCTATTGGTCGTGCTCGCGGTAAAAACTCGGTAATGGGTGGTAATGATGAGCGTGAAAACACATTGAACCAATTATTGGTGGAGATGGATGGATTTGGAACTAATGTAGGTGTTATAATCCTTGCTGCGACCAACCGTCTTGATGTATTAGACTCTGCTTTATTACGTCCAGGTCGTTTTGACAGACAGATATCTATTGATAAACCTGATTTAATAGGTCGTGAGCATATTTTTAATGTACACTTAAAACCATTACGTTTGGCTGAAGAAGTAGACGCTAAAAAATTGTCTGCTCAGACACCAGGTTTTGCAGGTGCGGAAATTGCCAATGTTTGTAATGAAGCCGCTTTAATCGCTGCACGTAGAGATAAGCGTTCAATCAATATGCAGGATTTTCAAGATGCGATTGATCGTGTTATTGGTGGTCTTGAGAAGAAAAATAAAATAATTTCTCCTGAAGAGAAGAAGATCGTTGCTTATCATGAAGCAGGACATGCTATCGCAGGATGGTTTTTAGAGCATGCAGATCCATTAGTGAAAGTTTCTATTGTGCCACGAGGCGTTGCTGCTTTAGGTTACGCACAATACTTACCAAAAGAACAATTCTTATACACTACGGAGCAATTATTGGATAGTATGTGTATGACTATGGGTGGTCGTGTAGCAGAGGATATCAGTTTTGGTAGAATCAGTACTGGAGCACAGAATGACCTAGAACGTATTACTAAGTTAGCATATGCGATGACAGCTGTGTATGGTATGAATGAGCGTGTTGGCAACGTATCTTTCAAAGATAGCTCAGGCGAATCTCAATTTCAAAAGCCTTACTCAGATCAAACTGCGGAACTAATAGATGAAGAAGTTCGTAACTTGATAGCTGCGGTCTACGAGCGCACTAAGCAATTATTGTTAGATAATCAAGAGGGCCTTATCAAAGTAGCTGAAAAGCTTTTAGAGAAGGAAATCCTTTTCCAATCGGATTTGGAAGAAATTTTAGGAAAGCGTCCATTCACTAATCGTACGACATATGATGAGTTCGTAAATGGTGGAGTTGATGGCGGTGGTGTTCCACCTACAGAATTACCTCTTCCTCCAATTCCAGAAGAAATCAACAATACGGACAAGCCCGAAGACAAATCAAACGAAGAGGAAAAATAATTAATCGATATGGTGTACCCTCGGGTACACCTATTTTGTATTATGAATAGAAGAAACATTACTGCAAAAGAGCGCATGTTAAAAGATATCAGACAAGCGCTGATATTAAAGCGTGATAATCCGCATCCTGAATTTCAAGATTCTCCACTATATAAGGAGGAAGAGGAATCTCTAGATGTGACTTTTGCACGTGAGTTTACAGCGATATCTGGCAAATTTGTATATTGTGATGGCGAAATAGCCATTATTGAAAATCTTATTGGGCTAGTAGAGCAATTAAAAGCTTCTAAGATATTTACTTGGGAGCCAGCTATTCAAGAGTTGTTAGCGACTTATGGATTCCCAGTTATAAAGTCGGATATCAATTTTGATCAGGTTGAAGTAGGAATTACAACTTGTGAGGCATTGATAGCTCGTAATGGTAGTATTATGGTTTCCAATGCTAATGCTGCAGGTAGAAGGTTGAGTATTTACCCACCTGTGCATGTCGTGTTTGCCAAAGCTTCACAATTAGTTATGGACATAAAAGATGCTATGTCTCTTATTCAAAATCGATACGGAAAGGATGTACCAACGATGTTGACTACAATTACAGGCCCTAGCCGTACTGCGGATATAGAGAAAATGCTTGTCTTAGGTGCACACGGGCCTAAAGAACTTTATGTTTTTTTAATCGAAGACCGCTTCTAACAAAATATTATGATTCAGTCTTACTTAGCAAATACACCAGTTGCTTCAATTATATTCGCCATTACGATTGCTATGAGTGTCTATGTGATTTCGAATCCACAGCATTTTGGAAGATTGATGCTACACCCTTATAGTATACATCGCGACAAATCCCGATTGTTTACAATCTTCAGTAGTGGTATTATTCATGCAGATTGGGGACACTTGTTGTTCAACATGATTACTTTTTACTATTTTGGATTTGCCTTAGAGGGCTTTTTTGTACAAGTAAGTGGGCCTGTTGGACATATCTATTTCGCATGTTTATACATTGCTAGTCTTGTATTAAGCGATATTCCAACTATATCCAAACAAAAGAATAATCCGGGATATTTTAGTCTAGGCGCATCAGGAGCGATTTCAGCTGTTTTATTTAGCTATATTCTATTTCAACCGAAGGCGATGTTAGGGATTTTCCTAATCATTCCGATGCCAGCATATATGTTTGCTGTACTGTATATCGTATATTGTATATGGGCAGCTAAGAAGAGCAATGATCGTATCAATCACGAGGCACATCTTTTCGGAGCTTTATCTGGCTTAGTTCTTACATTACTTTTATATCCTTGGATATTTAGACATTTTGTAGACCAATTCTAAGGCTAGCCGGCCCAATTTTCTCTATCTAAACTTCTAAATTGAATAGCTTCAGCTAAATGTTGATTTTGGATTTGGCTGGACCCCTCCATATCAGCTATAGTGCGAGCAACTTTTAGAATGCGATCATAAGCGCGTGCAGATAGATTTAATCGCTCCATAGCATTCTTTAAAAGCAGAGTTCCTTTCTCGTCTATTTGACATACTTCTCGTACTAATTTAGAGCTCATTTGTGCATTGCTATGTATGCTTTTTTGTAGCACATACCTTTCTTTTTGTATTTCTCTAGCGAGCATGACACGTTGGCGAATAACATTACTTTTTTCACTGGTTCGTATGGATGATAGTTCTGAAAATTCAACAGGTGTGACCTCAACATGTAAATCAATTCGATCGAGTAGAGGCCCTGATATTTTACTAAGATATCGTTGCACGATGGGAGCTCCACAAATGCATTCTTTTTCAGGATGGTTATAATAGCCACACGGACAAGGATTCATAGCTGCTATAAGCATGAAACTGGCTGGATAATCTACGGTGAATCTAGATCGAGATATAGTGATACTACGAGACTCTAATGGTTGCCGCATGACTTCCAATACTGTACGTTTGAATTCGGGCAATTCATCTAGGAAAAGCACACCATTGTGGGCTAACGATATCTCACCAGGTTGTGGACTTGTCCCACCACCAACAAGTGCGACATCAGAAATAGTATGGTGTGGAGCACGAAATGGCCGAGTTGTCATTAGTGATTCAGCTGTCGAGAGTTGACCAGCCACAGAATGTATTTTCGTGGTTTCCAATGATTCATCTATTGTTAGTGGGGGTAAAATGGTAGGTAGTCTTTTGGCAAGCATAGTTTTTCCTGCACCTGGAGGTCCAATTAGAATGACATTATGTCCACCAGCTGCGGCTATCTCTAAAGCCCTTTTAATATTTTCTTGTCCTTTGACATCTGCAAAATCAACTTCATAGCTATTTATATTATGCATGAACTCTTGCTCTAAGTCAACCTTAGTAGGCTCGATAATTAATTCATTATGAAGAAAATCTACGACTTCTTGAAGCCTATCCACAGGGAAAATCCTAAGTTGGCTTACGATTGCAGCTTCTTTTGCATTAGCAGAGGGAAGTATAATTCCTTCAAATCCATCTTTTTTTGCTTGTACTGCAATCGGGAGAGCCCCTTTGATAGGTTGTATAGTTCCATCTAATGATAGCTCTCCTAGAATAATATATTTATCCAAGTCATCTCCTGGTATCTGACCAGAAGCTGCTAATATGCCAATAGCAATAGCAAGATCGTATGCAGAACCTTCTTTTCGAATATCAGCAGGAGCTAAGTTGACGACGATTTTTTGACGCGGCATGCGATAGCCTTTTGTGATGATAGCACTTTCAATACGTTGCAGGCTTTCTTTAACAGCATTATCTGGCAACCCTACGATGTAATATTTAGTACCAGGTGATATGTTTACTTCAACAGTGATGGAGGTTGCTTCAATCCCATACACAGCACTTCCATAAGTCTTAACAAGCATAGTATAATAATTGGTTATATATATAATAACTAAAAATTAATAAATATGTTTTGTGTTAAAATTGGTGCTATTTTTGATTATATTGAAAATAATAGGTCTCGTAAAAAAAATTATTTTAAACGATTTACGATTTATTGTGTTATATAAATAAGAATGAATAATACTTTTGTGATATATTTTAAATTTTAATCAATATGAATGATAGCGGTAAAGTGGTAGCTGCATTATTAGCAGGTTTAGCAGCAGGAGCAGTGTTAGGTGTGTTATTTGCACCAGACAAAGGTACAGATACGAGAGACAAAATTAATGATTCATTGGCAGATTTAGGTGATGCAATTAAAGAGCGCACTGAAGAACAAGTTAACCAGCTTAATGACCTAAAAGAAAAAGTATTGGCTGCAGTAAAAAACAAAGGCGCTAAGATTGAAGAGATCATTGATGACGAAATCACTGAGCACGCATAATTTTTCTTACTGAAGATAATCTCTTCGGTTTATACTATTTATTGAGCATGAGGTTTTAAAACCTCATGCTTATCTTACACAATCACGGATGGACGAACAAAAATTTTCTTTTTCAGGGAGCTTTCAAAAGACGAAAGAGTATGTGGATACGCAAGTTGAGCTTATCAAACTAAAAGCTATAGCCAAGACATCTCGTATTCTTGGTGCTGTGATACTCGATATCATGAAAGTCATCCTCGTACTAATTATTGTGTTTTTCTTCTCACTAGCTTTAGGGTTTTATCTTGGCGAATTATTGGGAAGTTATGCACTAGGGTTCTTAGCAACAGGTTGTATATTTATAGCAATATTATTGATCCTAAGATTAGTCGAACCCCGTCTAGAAGATATGTTTATGAACCTTACAATTCGTAAAGTACTCGGTAAACTTAATGAAGAAGAAGACCATCTATCTGATATAGATAAGGAAGAAATTAAAGACATAGTGGATGACTTGAACGCAGCTACCACAATTAAAGAAACCTTACAATCCCAGGAACAAGATGAAAGCAAGAATAAATAACGTAGAAGAACTCAAGCATGAAATTACTCGATTGAGTAATCTACGTAGAGAGCAAGAGTTTTATTTGAAAGATCAGTACACACTTTTGAAAGATAAAGTAGAATCTCCTATGCGCTTTGTTAATAATCTTACAGCACATGTACCTGGGGTAAATATGGTGAAAGGATTGTTTTCAGGTATTGGATCATCAGCTAGTAGTCCGGCAGATAAAGCAGATTGGTTTAGCAAAGCGTTACGTGTTGGGCTTCCTTTTATACTTAATCGTACATTGTTGCGCAATGCAGGTTGGTTGAAGAAAGCTTTAGTACTTTTGGCATCTGAGAGTACAGTTGGTCAATTAAATAAGAATAATGTTGGGTCATTATTCGCTAAAGTCACAGACTTTATCAAACCTAAGAAGGATAAGAAAAAGCATAAAAATATTGAGCCTCTTGTGAAAGAGAAGCCATTCGTGCAGGATACCAATCAATACGGTATCCCACCCGACAGCGAAACTTATTAACAATATTTCCTTTTGAAGTCTTCATAAGCTAGCGTAATCCCTTTTTCTAAAGGGATTTTGTGTTTCCAGCCTAAGTTATGAAGCTTTGATACATCCATAAGTTTTCTTGGAGTACCATCTGGTTTGCTTGTGTCAAACAGTACATTACCTTCGTAACCCACTATCTGTTTGATTAACAATGCTAGTTCCTTAATCCTTAGATCTTCACCTACACCAATATTTATAAATTGGTCATCATTATAGTTTTTCATTAAGAATACACATGCGTCGGCAAGATCTGTACTAAACATAAATTCGCGTAGAGGCGATCCTGTACCCCAGATAGTTACATCTGGAATATTATTAACTTTTGCCTCATGAAATCTACGAATTAATGCTGGTAAAACATGTGAGTTTTCCGGATGGTAATTATCGTTGTAGCCGTATAAATTGGTAGGCATCACTGATATGAAGTTACAGCCATATTGTGAACGATATGCTTCACACATCTTGATGCCAGCAATTTTGGCAATAGCGTAGGGCTCATTAGTAGGCTCTAGCGTACCTGTCAACAAATAATCTTCTTGAAGTGGTTGGGGCGCCATTTTTGGATAAATACATGAAGAACCCAAAAACATTAATTTTTGGGCATTATGAACATAAGCTTGATGTATTACATTGTTTTGTATGGCTAAATTTTCATATATGAAATCCGCCCTGTATGTATTATTTGCAACTATGCCACCAACCTTTGCAGCAGCTAGAAATACATATTCAGGTTCCTCATCTCCGAAAAATTGAGCGACTGCTTGTTGGTCTCTTAGGTCTAGTTCATTTGATGTTCTGACCACCAGATTAGTATATCCCGCATCCTTTAAATTCTGGTAAATTGCAGAACCGACCATACCTCTATGGCCTGCTACATATATTTTAGCTTCTTTTTCCACGATAAATAGTTGAATTACTGCAAATATAAGGTTATTTTTGCGACTTAATATTTGTTATGGGTAAGGATAAATTAAGAAAATTTGCAGAGGTTGCTACCTTCAAAAATGTGGTTCAGCTCGATGCAGGTAAGGAATATAAAGGACAGTGGTCGTCAAAATTCTTTGGTAATGATAAACCTTTGATCTTGGAATTAGCGTGTGGAAAAGGTGAATACACGGTCAATCTTGCCAAAATGTTTCCAGATCACAATTTCATTGGTATAGATTATAAAGGTAATCGTATCTGGAGAGGTGCAAAAACTGCATTGGAAGATGGGACTGAAAATGTGGGTTTCTTACGTATACAAATTGAAACAATATTAGAGTTTTTTGAAGAGAATGAGGTTTCTGAAATTTGGATTACTTTTCCAGATCCTCAGCCTCAAGACTCTAGAGAGAAAAAACGTCTTACAAATCCAGTATTTTTAGAACGTTACAAATTTATCTTGAAGGAAGATGGTGTTATGCATTTGAAAACAGACAGCGACTTCTTTTATAATTACACGATAGAACAAATTGAGCAATTGGGATTGACTAAATACAAAGAGACAACCGACTTATACAAATCCGATATTGTAGACGACGTATTGTCTATCAAGACTTATTACGAAGGTAAGTATTTGGCGATTGACAAAAGTATTAACTATGTTCAATGGACTTTCAAGAAATAAAAGTTGAACTGAAGAACATAATCATAAAAGAAAAGAGCTCCTTATTTAGGAGCTCTTTTCTTTTATGGTACTTATTTATTATTTAAGACTTTTTCAAATTCTTGTTTGGATACTTTAAATGCTGAGCCATGTCTCATTTTGTGAGGCATTTTAATTTTATGTGAAATATCTTTCCAATTTTTTAAATCTGAAGATTGTACAGCGCCGTATGAATGTTGCATATACTTGTCAAAATATACAATCCAATTATTATCCTTAAATAAGACTGTCGGTCCTTCAGCCCAGTAATTCCCAGTAATTGCTTGACTTGCTTTATTATATGGGCCCTCAATAGTAGTCGCTGTTGCTATTTTAATATTTTTTTCTGCAGGTTCTATTGTTTCATCTTTTAGAAACATGTACCACCTATTCTTTATAAATAGAATATTTGCATCAATTACATTAAAACCTGGATCGTAAAGCAATCTTGTAGGTGTAAAGCTTTTAAAATCCTTGGTTTTCGTGAAGTAGATACGATGATTGTATGCATTCTCTTTTGTAGATTGTGTCTCCGGGAATAGACCTTCGATGGTAGAAGACCAATAGATTATGTAATCCTGTTTAGCGTGGTCATATGTTATTTCTGGTGCCCATGTATTTCTTGTATTGGATTCATGTGCCATTACTGGTATTTCTAATTGAGGAGACCAATTGATTAAGTCTTTTGAAGATGCATATCCAATACTTTTTTGAGTCCAACTCACAGTCCATACCATATGAAAGTTTCCATCACCACCTCTAATGATGCATGGATCACGCATAAGTTTATCAGGACTTAATTGAGGTTGTAAATAGGATTTGTCTTCGTGAATTTCTTTCCATACCAATCCATCATCACTATAAGCTAAATGAAGACCGTCTTCACCATTACCGACAAAATAAGAAAACATATATACGGAATCTTGGGCAGAGAGTAAAGTACTACTTGCTATCCAAAGGAGGACAATACTTATAAATTTTTGCATGGAAGAATATTCAATTGGTTATTATACGTAATATAGGAAATTACGAAGGGAATTGGAAATGAAAAAGCCTCAAGAATATCACTTGAGGCTTTGTTTATGTTTAAGCTTGCTCTTTCGGAGCAAAGTTTTTATGCTTTCTCTTAGAAATTTTTTCGACGTTCACAGGTTGTGGAACTTTTACGTAATAGCCAGTACCATCGTATACTCTTTTATCTGGAACAGATTGACATGCTGTAGAACAGCACCCGTCTAATTCCCATCCACAATCGTCACACTGCGTAAAATGCTCATTACATTTTGCATTTGCACAGTTGATCATTTTATTGGTAGTTTTGCCACAGTTACGGCAAGTAGATATTATAGTTGGATTGACTGAGTTTACAGGAACTGTGACACGATTATCGAATACATAGCAGTCTCCTTCGAAATCTTTACCGCCAGCTTCCTTACCGTATTTGATAATACCTCCATGCAACTGATAAACTTCTTCAAAACCTTCTTTCAATAGTAATGCTGAAGCCTTTTCACATTTAATGCCACCAGTACAGTAAGTTAATATTTTCTTACCTTTTAGATGCTCTAACTCTTTTACTTTCTCTGGAAATTCTCGGAAATTCTCAATATCTAAAGTTACAGCATTCTTGAATCGACCTACCGAGTGTTCATAGTTTGATCTAACATCTAATACTACGACATCGTCACGGTCTTTCATTTCCAAGAACTCGTTAGGCTCTAAATGTTTACCTGTCTGTTTATTGGGGTCGATGACCTTTGGATCACGGAGTCCCGAGTGAACGATTTCAGCTTTGTAGCGACAGTGCATCTTAATGAACGATAGTTCATCAACATTGTCGATTTTAAATTCAGTCTTTGCAAATCTTGGATCCGAATGAATAGCTTCCATATATAGTTTGCATGACGCTGGAGAGCCAGAAACAGTACCATTTAAACCTTCATCGGCCACGATAATACGACCTACAAGATCTAGGGATTTACAAAATTCTAAGTGATCTACAGCGAATTGTTCTGCATTCTCGATAGGGCTGTAACAGTAGTACAGTAAAGTTTGATATTGTGCCATAAGTTCATTGATACCGCTGCAAACGGCGTTTAATGTTGAAAAAATTAATGTTGCAAAGATAGTTAAAAGGTATGAGCTATAATAATTTGCTTTTACTTTTTGATCAGTGGTGTGAGTAAGTACTCTAAGCCATTCAACTTTATTTCATATAGAGTAGCCAGCTGTAATCCCAGTTTTCCTGCAGGAAACCCTTTTTTGTGGTACCATACTAAATAAGGTTCGGGCAGCCTGCATAATAGCCAGCCTTGATATTTTCCATAAGGCATCTTTGTATTGGCTAATTGTACTAAGATATCGGGATTAAAAAAATTGTTAAGCTCTTGTTTTGCCATGTTTGATTCTGTGAAGAAGAAGTCGAAAAGCTATTATACTATGATTGACCAGATTTGGAATAAGACCGTAGTGCTTTTTAAATATTTCGTAGCGTTCTTTAAGACTTTGCTTATGCCTTTTTTGAGACATCCCGCCGACTAAATAGCGAGCGACGTAAGTATTAACATTTTTGGTCGACTTGGCTTGTTTGGCAGCTCGGATTACCCAATCTATATCTGCACTTAACTGATAATTAGTGTCATATTTCGGGGCAATACTCCGTTTGACATATATTGCTTGATGACATATATTCATCCCATATTTGAAAGATGTCCAATCGAATGATGCAGGTGCACGATGACGACGCGTACCTAAGATATTACGCTGTTCATCTACAAGCTTGGTCTCTCCATAGATAATATCAGCATTTGTACCTTTCTCTACAATGCATTGGATAGTACTGTTGTCGTATAGTTCATCCCCTGAATTGAGAAATAATACATAGTCTCCTGTAGCTCGCTCCAAGCCTTTGTTCATCGCATCATATATGCCTTTATCCTTTTCGGATACTAATACATCAATGCTGCCTCTATACGTATTTATTACTTCTAGTGTCCCATCAGTTGATGCACCATCGATTACGATATATTCTATATGAGGATAGGTTTGATTGATAACTGATAATAATGTGTATTCTATATCCCGTACATTGTTATATACGATCGTAATGATTGATATCTTGGGTGTATTCACGGTAGTTACTTTGTTTTATTCCACATTTTTTTTGCAAAACGTAGGCCTCGTTGCATAAGGTTTCCCTTGCGATGTTTGTAAAAATACTGAATTACTTTATAAGCCTCAACGTTCTCTTCGATAATAGATGGAAATTGAAGTACTGGCTTAGTTGCTAGGCTCACTTGGTAAACCGTATCAACATCAGAGTGTGTGCCCGTACCGTCTGTTCCAATATTTTGGATCATTGATTCTCTCGGATATAATACTAAGCCTTTTTGATTGAAAATACTTAAATACCACCGGATAGCCCATGAATTAATCTTTCCTGCTTTGAGCTCTTGTACCTGTTTCCAAAAATTCTCCGTATGGTCAATAGAAAAATTCTTAATATCTTCTTTAGTAAAATCCGCGGTTAGTTTGTGGATATCCTTCTCAAAATGATTCCATGCTCTATCCCAGGTCGCCCAGCCCCAACTATTTGCTACGCGAAAGAAAAATGATTCTGGGAGAAATTCAGCACCTTTAGCAGGGTACATGTAGCCTGAGATCTCCATCACCTTCTCTTCGTTGCGGTATAGATTCAGCGCTTCATTAAAATATTGTAATCCATGCTCAGCTATCTCTAAGTCATCTTCTAGTACGATCACCTTTCCATATTCATTTACTATCTGTGTGACGGCATTGATAACGTTGTTAGCTAAACCATAGTTTCTCTCGCGTTCAATAATATTTATTTTCTTGAATCGTCGAGGTTCACATATAATGCTGCGTACATTGTTTACTGCATTAATATCGGCTGAGCTTTTAGGTCCGTCCGAAAAAATAAATACTTCTGACTGTTCAGCTAGTTTGGCTTTTTCTAGCGCGTCTAGCATACGACGTGTATGAACAGTCCTGTTGTATACAAATAAAATAATTGGTGCTAGCATGGATGTAATTTTTTAATCAGTGATCATTAAATTATGCATCATTTCATCGAAAGAATTATCATTGAAAACTTCTTCATAACAAGATCTATTATGTTGAATTTCTTCGTCTGATAATCCTGTGAGGCTTGATAGTTCATTGTACTGATTTTCTAAAGAAAAAACAATAAAGCCTCTCTTTTTCAACCATTGTAGAAGTGTGTTTTCTTCACGTAAAAAAACTTTAGTTCCCATGTTTATGAGCTGAAAAACATTACCAGCAGCTTCTTGTCTTCGCATACCAAAAATTGCTATCTTGACTGTAGATAATAACTTTTGATAATCGTCTAGTGGCATGAATGATTGCAATGAAGTTATGTCCGTTTCAAAGGTTTTATTCGCAATTGTAATAATATCATTTGCATAATTTTTATCACCATAACTAAGCGGAATTAATATATTATACTGACGCTCTTTAAGCGGAAGATTTTTAATATAATCTAGTATAAATAAATGATTGCCAGTAATAGAAGCAGAATGGTTAATCATTATCGTATTTGACTTATCACTAGCTGGAAATTTTGCATTTCCTAATGCGTTAATATATATAAAGTTTTTATACTTAGCATTACTATTGATATTGTCCTTAAAAAGTGCATAATCAAATTCATTCCAAAAACAGAAATAATCTAATCTTTTGAAGAATCGATCGATGCCCGATTTTGGCGTCCAGCCAAACCAAATTAAATATTTTATTATCTTAATGAAACTCTCTTTGATCCCTTTCTTTTTCAACTGATCATCATCAATGATATCATACTTTCTGTATTTAGTCAAATAATCATATAGATCTCCGCCGTAAAAAATCCAATATAATTTTAATTCTTTTAATAGGATTTTTGAGGTAATTGAAGCTTTAAATGTATCAAGATAATGTATGAACAGATTATGAACATTCATACTACTTATAATATCACGAATGGTACCTACCAAATCTTTATCTCTAATATGAAAAATTAATATCTCACTAGTAGAAAGTGTGTACTTTGGAACCCTATCGTTATAGAGTAATATGATGTAGATATTCTGTTTTGGGAAATATTTCTCAAATTGTTCTATACCACCATTGGTAAATTTATCATCATGAAATATATGTAAATTCATACTGCTGTATCAACTGTTGTATTTGAGAAATTGAGCTGGATTGCCAATTACAATTTGATTGTCTGCGACATCTTTGGTGACCACTGCACCTGCACCAACTATACAATTACTACCAATCTTTAAGTCAGGAAGGATTGTTGCATTAGCACCAATTTGCGTAAAGTCACCTACTGTAACTCTTCCAAGTAGTGTCGAACCAGGTGATAATTCTACATAATCTCCAATTTGGCAATCGTGAGTGATTACACTGTTGTAATAAATAAGAGGAGCTTTTCCAATAGACACGCTATTGCTTATGCAGGCCTGACTTAAAATAGTCGCACCATTACCAATTGTACAATAATTACCTATAGATGCTTTATCATCTATAGCATTTGATAATAGTCCACCTAGATTTGATGCCATCTGTGACATTATGGCTCTGATTTTTGGGTTTCCTAAACCTAATATAAAATTTGGACTTTGAGATTCGAAATAAGATTTTAAATCTTCTTTCGTTCTTAAAATCAGGTATTTTTGAAATATAAATTTTGAGGAAAGTTCAGTTACATCATCGAAAAATACAATTTCTCCGATAGGATGTTGCTTTTCTAATGTTTCTAATATTTCTTTTGCAAACCCACCTGCACCTAATATTACCATGATGTATTATTTTGTGTTCGTAATATTATTCTAGAAATGAAGTTAATTTCTTCTATCGTCAAATCATAATACAAAGGCAAGCATAAGACACGTCTGGCAATACAGTCTGCTTTATCTAAATCCTGAGGCTCCAAATAAGGCAATGCTTTTGCAAGTGAAGGATAAAAGTATCTTCTCGTGAAAACCTGATTTTTTTCTAATTCAGACATCACGTTGGTCAGAAGTTGTTCTGTCTCAAGCACTATTGGATAATATGCGTAATTAGGGTTCGAATATTCATTCCACTTAGGAGTATATCCTTTTATATTCTTTAATACAATATTGTATTGAGTGCTTAACTCTTTTCTTTTATCAATGATTTGATTGATGTACTTGAGATTAGCTAAGCCCATCGCAGCGTGAAATTCAGAGTTTTTAGCATTGATTCCTAGGTCATCAAATTTATTGAAATCAGATATTCCAAAATTTCGCATTAATGCGACTTTCTTTAATAATGATGGATCTTTAGTGATGATTAAACCACCTTCTGTAGCATGGTAAAGTTTTGTTGCGTGTAAAGAGCAGATACTAATATCTCCATACTCGAAAATAGATTTCCCTTTATAATTTACAGCAAATGCATGTGCTCCATCGTATATTACTTTTAGCTTAAACTTATTAGCAATTTTCTGAATAGCATCGATATCACAAGGATTTCCATATACATGCGTAGCTAATATGGCAGAAGTATTTTCTGTAATTGCAGCTTCGATTTTTGATGGGTCAATGTTTAATGATTTTTCATCAATGTCTACAAAAATTGGATTGCATCCTTCCCATACAATACTACTGGTTGTAGCTACAAATGAAAATGGCGTCGTGATAATATCACCTTTTAAGTCTAACGCTTTAATCGCTAATTGAAGGGCAACAGTACCATTCGTCACAAATAATAAATGATCAAGATTCAAGAAATCTTTTAAGCGCATCTCAAGATCACTGGACAAAGGTCCCATATTCGTTAACCACTGCCTATTCCAGATTTGATCTATATATTCTTTATATTCATCTATTGGAGGCAAGAAAGGCTTAGTAACTTGAATCATGAACGATAGTTTTTTATTATTTTAAGAAGAAATTTAAAAGAAGTCAATTGAAATATATAGCTAATCGCTACATACCCTATAAAACCAGCAATAAAGTTAATGAAAATCTGTAATAATAGCGGAAGAGTTGTCGTGTATTGTGCTATGAAAAGGATAAGGAAATACATTGCAGCAGTCGTTAAAAGAGTCGGCAACATTTCTACAAACTGTTGTTTAGTGGAATACTGAATCAATCGCTCACTATAATAAGTGTTTACTAATAGTGATAATACCGAAGAAGCGACGGCACTCCACAGCAACCCATAAATGCCATAATTCCAACCAATGGCAATACATATGGTCATTATGATTTTTTTAATTACCTCTAGTCTTAAGAATAAGTCCGAACGGCCATATACTTTAAGGACATTAAGATTGATAGAATGTATGGGATATAGTAAACTAGCTAAACAAAGAATCTGAAAATATGGCACAGCTTGTGTGTATTGATCTCCCATCAAGAATAGGATTAAATTATGGGCAGTTGCTGCTAATCCAACCATTAGTGGCGCACTAATATATAAACATATACGTAAAATCTGACGATAAGCATTAGCAATCTCTTCTTTATTATTTTTAATATTTGATAATAAAGGATATGTAACCTTCGAAACTATAGTAATTAAGATATTTGTCGGATAACCATTTAGTGTGGTGGCTCTATCGTAATAACCCAAATCACTTAATGAGTATCTTTTTCCTATTATAAATGAATAAATGTTCTTAAAAATAGTATCTAAGAGTGACGAGAGAAGTAGTTTGTATCCAAAAGAAAAATGATACATAGCAATAGCTCTATCAAAGATAAATGAAGGTCTCCAGCTTGAGGCAATCCATAGAGATATACTTTGGAAAAGAGGTGTTGCGATTACCATTGCGACCAAAGCCCACACACCATATCCATAGTAGGCAAGGATAACACCTATAGTAGGACTAATGATTGCCGATGGAATATTGGCAATCATAATCTTTCTGAATTCCATTTTTTTTGTGAGTTGAGCTAGTTGTACAGTTGTTAAACTTGATATTATAATACTTAGACAACTTACTCTTAGGATATCAATTGGAATAGGTTTGTTTATATAATCAACGATATATGGAATTGAAATATAAAGTATGATATATAATAATATAGATGTAAAAATGTTCATCCAGAATACTGTCGAATAATCTTTCTTTGTCGGATTATCCGAACGAATCAAAGAATTGCTCAAACCACCTTCTACGATTGTAGCACCTATACTAATAAAAATAATGAGTATACCATTCAAGCCATAATCTTCCGGCGAGAGAAGTCTATTTAGAATGTAGAAAGAAACGAGTGACAGACCTTTTAACAATATGGCGTCTGTAAAAGTCCAAAAAATGCCTGAAACTGCTTTCTTTCGAGTTGACATAATCTCTTATAAAACTTTTATATGTTCAGCAAATTCACGTAGAGACTTGTCTTTAGGGTCTAGTTCAGTAATCAAATAATTGACTTCTTTCAAAGGCGCTATACGCATTTTCTGATTCGAATTCAGTTTTTCATTGATACTTAAAATCGCTAAATTTTTAGAACATTTGATCATAGCTCTTTTTATTTGTACGACTTCCCAATCAGAGTCAGTGATACCTTCTTCGATAGACAAACTGTTTGTTCCTAGAAGACAAAGATCGACACGAAGGTCAGATAGCTCATTGATAACTTGTGCTCCCGTTACAATATTAGTGTTGCGAGATAGTTTTCCACCGAGCAAGAAGACTTCAATATTATCTTTCTCTGCAAGTTCTAACGCTACTAAAGGACTTATCGTAAAAAAAGTGCATTGAATATCGGAAGGAATTAATCTAGCAAGTTCGATCATCGTTGTCCCACCACCGATTAATACTGCCATTCCCGACTGTATCAAAGAAATTGCTTTTTGAGCGATCTCTTTTTTACCTTCTTTAGCGTATACATTGCCATCTTGAAATGGAAATTGGAAGGATTTTGAAAGAGCTCCTCCATATACTTTAATTACTTGTCCATTTTCAGCAAGTTCATTCAAGTCGCGTCTGATTGTATCTTCAGAAACGTTCAATTGGATGCTAAGATCAGATGATAAAACCTTATTGTGTAGATTTATCTGATGAACAATATACGCTTGTCTTTCTTCTTTAAGCATAAAAAATGATTTATAAATTTGGTTGTAGGTTTAGTTATAATTATTCGTCATTAGACGTTTGGTTCTTAGTTACGCCTGCTTTGAAGCGAGGTTTAAAGCCAGTAGGTTTACTAGCTGGGTTTGTTTCTTGTTGAATATTTACTTCTGTGTCTTCAGCAGATACAGTTTGTTGAGATTCTTCTGTAGTACTAGTCTTCGTTACGCCTGCTTTGAAGCGAGGTTTAAAGCCAGCAGGTTTATTAGTAGTGCTTGTTTCTTGTTGAAATTTTGCTTCTGCATCTTCAGCAGATGTAGGCTGCGTAGATTCATCTGTAGTACTATTTTTCGTTACGCCTGCTTTAAATCGAGGTTTAAAGCCAGCAGGTTTATTAGCAGTGCTTGTTTGTTGTTGAATATTTGCTTCTGAATCTTCAGCAGACGTATGCTGCGTAGATTCTTCTGTTGTACTAGTCTTCGTGACGCCTGCTTTGAAGCGAGGTTTAAACCCAGCAGGTTTACTAGCTGAATTTGTCTCAGGTTGAACTTTTGCTTCTGTATCTTCAGCAGAAGTTATCTGTGAAGATTCGTCTGTACTATTAGTTTTCGTTGCGCCTTCTTTGAAGCGAGGTTTGAATCCAGCAGGAATTTGCTGTTGTTCTATGTTCTCACTTTGAACTTCTTTATCAATAGACTCTGTTGGAATAGACGCTTTTTTAGCAAACCTTGACTTGAATGGAAGTTTGTTACTATCAGTTTTAGTAACTACCTCAGCTGTATTTTCTTGGTTTAATATAACTTTAGGTTTTTTATCTAACGGTACATTCGTTTCCACCAAAGCATACGACTTACGCAATTTATTAAACCAAAATTTTTTGGAATGATCAAAGCTTTTTTCACCCATTAATTTATAATGAAGTTTGAATTCTTCGAATAATACGGGATTATCTTTTTCAAAATTTGATAAGTCTATTTTCTTTTTGATGAAAAAATCTTCGAACGTAGTCATTCCCAAAGTTAATGAATTGTATAGATATTAAAAAAGAGGGAAATTCCCTCTTTTCTAATAGTATTATTTGAATATAATATTAATCCATATTGTGATATACAGCTTGTACGTCATCATCTTCTTCGATCTTATCGATCATTTTTAAGACATCCGCAGCTTGTTCTTCTGTCAATGTACTGTGAGATAAAGCAATACGCTCTAATTTTGCTGATTTGACTTCAATACCTTTTTCTTCTAGAAGACGTTGCATATTCCCAAAATCCTCAAATGAAGTTTGTACAACTACTACATCGTTGCCTTCTTCATCAGATTCAACGTATAATTCTTCCAAACCACCATCGATTAGTTCTAATTCCATCTCTTCTACATCTAAATCTTCTGCAGCAGGAAATCTAAAAATAGACTTACGATTAAAGATGAAATCCAAAGAACCAGTTTTACCTAATGAACCACCAGCTTTTGTGAAATAAGAACGGACATTAGCAACAGTACGATTTGTGTTATCTGTAGCAGTCTCGATTAATACAGGCACACCATGTGGACCATATCCCTCGTATACATATTCTTCGTAACCTTTAGCATCTTTTTCTGAAGCTCTTTTGATAGCTGCTTCAACGCGATCCTTAGGCATGTTAACCGCTTTAGCATTTTGAATAGCAGTACGCAAGCGAGAGTTGTTTTCAGGATGAGGACCACCTTCTTTAACAGCTATGGCTATCTCTTTCCCTAAACGTGTAAATTGTATGGCCATTTTGGCCCAACGTTTAAATTTTCTCTCTTTTCTAAATTCAAAAGCTCTTCCCATTTTATTGTTCGTTTGTTTTAAGATTGTCGATCATGTCTTTTGTCATAGCCGTCAAATCGAAATTTAATTTCCAATTCCAATCTTTCTGAGCATAGTCATCATCAATACTTTGTGGCCATGAGTCCGCAATAGATTGACGTGGGTCACCCTCGGCATAAGACATCTCAAAATTAGGAAGAATTTTTTTAATTTCTTCAGCAATCTCAGCAGGTGTAAATGATATACCACCTAAATTATAACTCGAACGAATAGTTAGGTTGTCAGCTGGAGCGTCCATTAACTGTAATGTAGCTTTGACAGCATCATCCATATACATCATCGGCAAAGCTGTATTTGCAGATAAAAAGCTTTCATATTTTCCATTTGCTAGTGCTTCAAAGAATATATGCACAGCGTAATCTGTCGTGCCTCCACCTGGTGCAGTCTTCCAAGAAATGATTCCTGGATAACGGATACTACGTATATCCAATCCATATTTATTGTGATAATATTCACAAAGACGTTCACCAGATAATTTACTAATACCGTAGATGGTGTTTGGATCCATCACGCAGTACTGAGGTGTATTTGCTTTTGGTGAATTAGGACCAAATACAGCGATAGAGCTTGGCCAAAATATTTTTTTGATCGTACCCAATTCTACTGCTAGATCTAACACGTTTAATAATCCGTTCATGTTAAGATCCCAAGCCTTTTGAGGATATTGCTCTCCAGTAGCAGAAAGCATAGCTGCAAGTAAATACACTTGCGTAGGTTGGTATCTTTCAAAAAGGGATTTTACAGCTCCTTTATCTAATACATTTATTGTTTCGAAGATTTCATTTGGACCTAAAGATTTAGGTTCTCTAATATCTGTCGTAATAACATTTTCGACGCCAAATTTTGCGCGAAGAGCAACCGCCAATTCCGTACCGATTTGGCCGTTTGAACCTAAGATTATAATTGTCTCTTTCATTACTACAAAGATATGTTTTTTATAATGTTTATTTCAAATATCCTATATTCTAAATCAGTACAAATGCCTCTTTGAATGTTGATTTTATGCCATTTTTATCAAGTAATTCAACCCACAAAATATAGTGTCCTGGTCTTACATTTTGACCATAATCATCGCTGCCATCCCAATGTATTTTTCCCTCAAAACCTAGGCTTTGATTTGAAATCAAACGTTTGACTAACGTTCCTGAATCGCTATAAATGTGGACGGATACTTGGATGTTAGGTGATGTTAGTTCGTAATTGATTTCAAGATTTTGAATACCAAAATTGGGATTAGTGACTATAGTTTTTTTTGTCAAAAAAAAATTATTTTTTTTAGCATTAATTTCTCTTTGAGCACTGTTTTTATAACCTGGAGTTGCGCCGCCACTAGTCGTTGCAGCAGATAGAAATGTTTCTGCTGCATTTGTATACATGTCTGGACTCTGTCTTTCTAAGGAGATGCCTTTCGTGTTTTTTAGAGTCGATGCGTGCATGGTGCTCACATATTGCAAGGAGTCTATCATTATTCCAGACGATGCGTATAAGATGGCTTGACCCTGCGAATTATTGTAAGTAGGTAGTGAATTAACTTGGTAGAGCTGTCCTTGATGCGCATTCGGATATTGTATTCGCAAATTATTGATATCGATAGTAAATGCTAAATAATTATTGGGATGAAGTAACAGAATATCATCTGTGATCAACCTATTGCCAATTTTCCAATCTTGTAGATTAATCGTTCGCGCACTGCGATTATATATTTCTACAAAATCGTGTCCACCTACTTTTGGGTTAAATAGAATTTCATTTATTACTACATCGTTATATTGTGCTGGTGTCGATCTTACAAACTTTTGAATTGAAATAGTAGTCGATGTGTTACAGATAAGGATCGGATTTAATATTAATGCATACGCTTCATCGTGTCGAATTATTTGCTTAAATGTCAATATGACTTGGACTCCATCTATGTATATATGAGTAGGGGATTCGCCATTTGGTCGTAATTTGAAATCGTCTGGATGAATATTTTTTAGAAGATGTGAGCCATGAGGAAAAGAAAGGTGTATTACATAATCTTCAATAGTCTTGATGGTGAATTCGAAAGTTGGTCTGTGATTATTGTTTACGATGCTGTTAGGTCTTGCCGGTGTTCCGCCTAATGGCGCAATGCTAGCTGACCAATTCTCTTTTAAGTCACATGTCCAAACAGGATTAATACGTTCTAATGACCATCCTCCTGATTTTTTGCTCTGCTCAATATACCAACTATCTGTATAATTGACTTCATCTATAGTTGCGTTGTCTCTCATTATTCGTATGCTCGAACCCGTATTGGATAAGGCGTACCAGCGTGGGATAGAAAGCACATTGCCGTATATATTGAATTGTTTCTCCATACCAACTGGCACTAGCAAAAGGTACTGTTTTGGTGATAACAAATAAGATTGGAGTTCTATCGAATTTTGATTTATTTGTAGATAATAGTCATTTATATTTATGACTTGATCAGAATGATTGTATAGCTCTATATATTCACTATTAGGCAAGTTACCGCCATTCGGATTAATCATGATTTCATTGATTACAATTTGGCTATAACCATATCCTTTGACCAATAGTAATAATGGTATAATTATAATGAGAGTCCATTTATTCATAACTTTTTAGGTTAATTGGCTACCTAATTGTTTTTGTTCGAAGTTGTATCTATTAAACTGAATTTTTGTTGTTTTGTTTATCTATTACTCGTAGAGTATTCTGTAAATCATTTTGTGTTTTTTGATTATTTGCTAATTATAGAACTGTATATTTATTTAAATTGTAAAAATGCAAGCCTATTTTTTTAAATTATTTAAATAATAGTCTTATTTATATAGTATAATTTATTATGTTTGAGAGAAATTTGCATAGAAAAACAAATCAGTATACATAATATTTTATAAAATGAAAGTAGCAGTAGTTGGCGCAACAGGTCTAGTTGGGTCAGAAATGTTGACAGTTTTAGCGGAGAGAAACTTTCCCGTTACCGAATTGATTCCAGTAGCTTCAGAAAGAAGTAAGGGTAAAGAGATTGAATTCAAGGGTAAGAAGTATAAGGTTGTGACGCCAACAGAAGCTATTGCTCTGAAACCTGATGTGGCTTTATTTTCTGCTGGAGGTAGTACTTCTACAGAATATGCACCTTTATTTGCACAAGCAGGCATTACAGTAGTAGATAATTCATCAGCTTGGCGTATGGATCCTTCTAAGAAATTAATCGTTCCAGAAGTTAATGGTGATGTTTTAACAGCTGAAGATAAAATCATTGCTAATCCGAATTGTTCGACTATACAAATGGTTGTCGTTTTAAAGCCATTACACGATAAGTACAAAATTAAGCGCGTAGTAGTGTCTACTTATCAATCTGTAACAGGAACGGGTGTCAAAGCTGTTCAACAATTAGATGATGAGCGTGCAGGCATTGAAGGTGAAAAGGCTTATCCGTATCAGATCGATATGAATGTTATTCCTCATATTGATGTTTTCCAAGAAAATGGATATACAAAAGAGGAAATGAAAATGATTCAAGAAACGAATAAGATCATGCAAGATGATTCTATTCGTGTTACTGCGACGACAGTACGTATTCCGGTTGTAGGTGGTCACTCTGAATCAGTAAATATTGAATTCGAAAATGATTTCGATTTGGCTGAATTACGTGAGGTCATCGCTGCACAATCTGGCGTGATCGTAATGGATGATCCAGCAAACTTATCGTATCCTATGCCGCTGAATGCGCATGGTAAGGACGAAGTGTTTGTAGGGCGTATCCGTCGTGATGAGTCGCAACCAAATACTGTAAACTTATGGATTGTGGCAGATAATTTAAGAAAAGGTGCTGCAACTAATGCAGTACAAGTAGCTGAATTATTACGTGAAAAGGGATTGATCTAATATTAAAAGAACCTTATACAAAAAAAGTCAAATGCTTTAGCATTTGACTTTTTTTGGTTTTTATTATTGTCATCTTCAAATCCTTATAAAAAGAAGAGGTCTATATCATATGATATGGACCTCTTCTTTTTATAATAGATAATTTAATTATCTAACTTGAGTGAATACCCATGTGTCATCAAATTTTGTAGCCGAGTTCATACCTGTAGTCAAGTAACCTTTACCATCTATTGAGAATGATACGGCACCTTCTCTAGCATTTTGTGGTAGAGCTTGGTGTTTGTCAGTCCAAGTATTGCTTGCTGGGTCATACTTCCATACATTACCTAATACAGAAGATTTCTTACCACCAACTACATAACCATAGTTTCCGATTACAAAAGTAGATGCACTTTGACGAGTTAAATCATATGTTGCATCTGTATCTTTCAATGGAGCTAATTCAGTCCAAGTAGTACCGTCGAATGAGTAGAAATCCTCAGGGAATTGATTGTTGTCAAGACCACCACCAACGTATGCCTTATTACCAATTACAAAAGCAAATGCGTTCACGCGTTTGTTTTTGAATGTAGTACCGATTGAAGTCCATTGGTTAGTTTTTGGGTCATATCTCCAAAAATCTTTTAAAGTTTTTTGTGTTTTAGTAGCTCCAAGACCTACGTAACCATATCCGCCTAAAGAGAATGCTACAGCGCCATAACGAGCTTCACCAGGGAATTCAGCAATAGCAGTCCAAGTTTTAGCAGCTGGATCATACTTGAAGAAATCATTCAAAGCATCAGTACCATTGTAACCTGTACCTACATAACCGATACCATCGATTGAGAAACCAACAGCATTATTACGTGCTGAACCCGTGAAATCAGGAATACGAGTCCATACATTATTTGTGAAAGACCATGCATCAGCTGTTCTTTCGTTAGTAGAAAGAATACCAGAAACTAAATAACCAGAATTGCCAATTTGGAATGCAGCTGCACCGTTTCTTGGATCACCATCAAAAGCAGATGTTTTTACCCATTCAGTTGGTCCTGAATCTGTAGTTGATTCATCGTCGTCACTCTTTTTACAAGAATTAAAAGCTGTCAAGGTAAAAGCGCAGGCTAAAACAATACATAGCCAATTTTTCTTAATCATAAATTATTTAAATTTAGTATATACAATATTTAATTTAATTTTTGGTTTGCCATTTTCTGTGGCAATCACTGCAGCATTCGCCGTATTGAATAAAGACGGTGAAGTTACAGACAATAATAAGGAAGTATTTTTATATTCAGAATTATTTATATTCTTGATGTATTCGATTAAGTTGAAGACATATCTTCCATTAACGCCTGTGTCATTGCCTGGAATGAATGAAGATTGTTGAGCACTAGATGAAAATGGTGCTAACATATATGCAAAAGGCAGATTATTCGAATTCGCTAACATCAGCATCATAGATGAAGGAACAGGTGTAGAACCAGCTGTATTTCCTTCTACTTCAACGATTAGTTCTGCTTTATTTACGGCAATATTATCTTGATACATGAATTCATTTAACGAAGGAATACTCATTTTCGCTACAATTCCTGAACCAGATTGTACAACAAGCTTTCCTCCAGTTTCATTAGCCGTAATTTCTCGTTTTGTAGTATTGTTCAATGCAGCGAATGGTGTTCCACTGCGATCGTATTCAATGTTGTTGTATTGTAAGCTATTTACTACTGACATTAATACCTTAGATTCTGATTTCTTAAAGCCATCTGTACCTGTATAAGAATAATTAATGTTAACGCGAACAGTATCTTTCAGTCCCCAAAGCAATGTATTATCATCACCTGGAACCAATGCAAATCCTTTAATGTATTGTTGAAATGATTCATCTGAGTTCATTGTCCAATTATTCTCCTTGATCATAGCGTATATTTCGCTACCAAGGTTGTCGTTCAATCGGATACTTAATTCATTCAGACGGCTAAGAGTTGGAGTGAAAGATACTTGACCTAAAGGTTGACTATCATAAGTGAATTTCTGGTCCGTAAATATATTTGCACTAGTGACGTATACTGGCGTGTTGTAATTGTCAATACTATTAATAATATCTTTAGTAGTAATATCTTGTGTCACACGGTGGACCGCTATATTTTGTACACGTGAAGTATCTCCGTAATGGTATTTATTTTGATTCGGTTTGATGACTAACGTAATAGAGTCATAGACAGCATCAGTAGGTATATCATTAGTTACCGAAAATAGATTAACTCTGAAATAAGGTGTTGATTTGATGCTACCTGTTAAGGCATTATTCACTTTACCTATTAAAAGTGTACCATTACTTGCTGAAGGCAAGTTATTCAATTGATAGTTCGAAGTATACACTGTTATAGAATCCAATATGGATACACCTAATGTTTCATTGGAATTGTCTAAAGATACATTCATATCTTTATCACAACTATAAAAAGCTGTTGTACCTAGAAATAAAAAAAGTATAAATATGTATCTAACTTGTAATAATTGCCTCATATAAATTTGTTGACATGCAAATGTAAGTATTACCTACTGTTAATATGTGTTATTATATGTTAAAAGTAAGCACAAATGGTATTACTGCAAATCTAACAATTTAAATTTGTTTTAATCATGTTAAAAAAGTATAAAATATTAACCTTAATTATCCTATTTTCCTTACTCGGAATAGTTGGGATAATGGGAGTATGGTTGATAGAAAACTATCGAAATCATAGTGAAATTGTAGCCTCAGATATTGATAGAAGTCTATTTAATACAATTCAAACATATTATGAAAATCATCATGAAGAGACAAGTGGTAGTCGTCTGAGCTTCACGCAAGTAATAGGTGCAAACTTTGCTCATGAGATGCGTAAGAGAGATCTACATATTGATAGCGCATTGATCTTGTCGATTTGGGATAGCATAATAACGACGGATATTAAATCTGAAAACCTTTCGAAAATTCATAAATCTCATCGATTTGCTCGAGGTATTATACCAGGATATATGCTTCAAGATATGCAGTTGACTAGTGAGACGATCGTACGAATTGATAGCTTATTGAAAGAAAATTTAATTTTAAAAGGCATTCATTTTGATGTCAAATTATCTTCACAGATCTTGGAGAAAAGGCCTACGCGCAGGAATGGAATCACTAGGGATGCAGAAGGAAATCTGCATACGCGTCCGGTATTAGTCAACCCACAGGAAAATCTCTATTTGGTAGGGATGTATAAAGAGCCTATTTGGCATATACTTAGTCTTATCTCCCTGCAGATCGTATTAGCTTTTGTGATTTTTGCAGCGCTATTAGGTGGGTTTTATTATTTGGTGTGGACTATTAATAAACAAAATAGGCTTGCTCTAATGCGTAGATCGTTCGTCAATAACATGACCCATGAATTGAAGACACCGTTAGCTACCGTGATGGCTGCATTAGAAGCTATCCAACGCTACAGTGCTAAAGACAATAAAGAGAAGACTGCTCAATTTTTACAGATCTCACAGCGCGAGCTGCATCACTTGGATAATATTATTGACAAGGTTTTAAAATTAGATATAAACGAAGAAGAAGGTGTTGTACTTCAGAAAGATAGGGTAGTTGTTCACAAGTTATTAACAGAATGTGTAGAAACTGCATATCTTGGTGCTAAAAAGCCAGTAAACATACATTATCATCCTACAGAAGATTCTTTGGTAATATTTGCGGACTATAGCCATCTTAAAAATGTCTTTAATAATATATTGGATAATGCTATCAAATATACAGAGGACAAAGTCGAAATCCATATTTCAGTGAAGGAAGAAGGAAGATATCTAAGTGTTGCTATTGAAGATAATGGTTTAGGGATAGATCCAATCTATCAAAAAGATATATTTGATATGTTTTTCAGAGTACCTAATGGTCATTTGCACCCAGTAAAAGGGTTTGGTCTAGGATTGCCTTATGTGAAGCAGGTCATCGAAAAGCATGGGGGACAAGTCAAGATAATGAGCAAATTGTATAATGGATCATGTTTCACTGTTTTAATTCCAAAGATGTAGATGGTTAGGGTATTATATGTAGAGGATGAAGCTAGTTTAGCATTCATAGTTAAAGATAGTATGGAAGATCATGGCTTTGTAGTCATTCATAAAGTAAATGGTTTAGAAGCTATACAATATTTTCAGCAGCATAAAGTAGACATAGTAGTACTAGACATTATGATGCCATTAATTGATGGATTTCAAGTTGCTGAGGAGATACGACGTACAGATTTGTTGACACCAATTATATTCTTATCTGCGATGACGCAATCTGATGATGTCGTCAAAGGATTCCACTTAGGATGCAATGATTACGTCCGTAAACCATTTAAGGTAGAGGAGCTGATTGTACGAATCGAGTCGCTAGCCAAGCGAACACTCAAGGGTACTTCTCAGCTATATCATATCGGAATATACATATTGGATACACATCGCCATACATTAACTCATAGAGACCATATAGAAAAGCTATCTTATAGAGAATCTGAACTCATACGTCGATTGTTTGAAAGCAAAGATAACGTCGTGCCACGAGAGGAGATTATAAAAACTTATTGGAATGATGATACATATTTCACAGGGCGAAGCCTTGATGTATTTATCTCACGGATACGCAAATATTTCAGTCAAGATGAGCGTATAAAGATTTCCAACGTACGTGGTATTGGTTATGTTATGAATATTCATTAAATTGAAATATGAAAGCATTAATCATAGTCGATGTTCAAGTAGATTTTCTACCTGGAGGAGCTTTAGCAGTACCTCATGGTGACGAAATAATTGAATTCATTAATAAAGAGCAATCAAAATATGAACTAGTAGTCGCTACTCAGGATTGGCATCCTGCTATGCACAAAAGTTTTGCTTCTAAGCATTCATTACCAATAGGGACTATTATAGAGCTAAATGGTTTGGAACAACATTTATGGCCAGATCACTGTATTCAAGGAACACTTGGAGCCACAATTGCTGCTTCGCTGAATCAAGATAGAATAGAGGCAATATTCCGAAAGGGTATGAATACGCAGATAGATAGTTACAGCGGATTTTATGATAATGGAAGATTAAAAAGTACGGGTTTAGATGCTTACTTGAAAGGTCGTGGTGTGGATGAAGTACATATATGTGGGTTAGCGGCTGATTTTTGTGTATTCTTCACGGCAATGGATGCTATCGATTTAGGTTATAAAACCCGCATATTGTCTAAAGGCACAAAGTGTATCGATAAAGATTCATACATGCACAAGAAGGAAGTTTTTATGAATCAAGGAGGTGTGGTTATTTAGCCGACTCTTTTACAAGATGTTTAATAGTAAATCCAAAATTGAGATTGATGAAATCACAGAATATGTTATTATAATGACCGAGATCGTATGATTATTACTAATTGCACTATATTTGAAATTGATATATTTGTGACGTATAAATAGGTAATATGAAGAACTCCGCTATTAGTAGAAAAGAGAAGATAATGCACACAGCATTGACATTGTTTGCACAAAAAGGCTATGCTGATACTTCTACCAAAGAGATTGCGCTAGCTGCAGGTGTTTCTGAAGCATTGATATTTAAGCATTTCGGTAATAAAGATTCTTTACTTTCGCATCTGATCAAATCTGGTTACAGAAGAGTACTCCAACATCATCGTGGGATGATGACCTATAAAAGCGCTAAAGAATTCTTAAAAAATATGATTTTTCTTCCTAGCAAATTGGTTTCAGATGAGCCGATGTTTTGGAAACTACAAGAAAGATTAAGTCACCATCCTTTCTCAAAGCAACAGCATGAGCAGTTTATGAAACCGGTGCAACCTATCATTGAGCGTGCATTTAAAGAATTGGGCTATGATAATCCAAGCATAGAAACGCAATATTTATTACTAATCATAGATATGCTTTGGAAAAAAGAAGCATGCGGAGAAATAGATAATTCATTGGATTTGGCGCATTTATTAGAGCAAAAGTATAATTTGCTGTAATGCGTTTTTTTGCGTGATTTAAAATAATTATGCAAAAAAGTATTAGTGTTATATTTAAAAATACTATTTTAGTGTTTTATTAATATCACATTAATATGTTAAAAAATATAATCCTAAGTTCATTTCTAAGCCTTGTTGCTTTTTCTGGATTTGCACAAAAACGTCCAGATTTTGTTCCTTTTATCAATCAGCAACATAAATGGGTTGATTCTGTCTTTAATAATCTTACGCCAAAAGAACGTATTGCACAATTATTTTTAGTACGTGCACATACTGACTTAGGTCAAAAATTCATTGATTCTATTGGTACTGTTATTAAAGAAGAGCAATTAGGAGGATTAGTTGTTTTTCAAGGTGGTCCAGTGCGTCACGTTGATATGATTAATCAATACCAAAAAAATTCTAAGGTACCTTTATTAGTTACGATTGATGGTGAATGGGGATTAGGAATGCGTTTACCTGATTCGACATTGTCATATCCTTATCAAATGACTCTTGGTGCACTACAGGATAATAGTTTAATTTATGAAATGGGTCGTGAGGTAGCTAAAGATTTCTTACGTCTAGGTATTCATTTTAATTTTGCACCTACAGTAGACATTAATAATAATCCAAAAAATCCTGTTATTGGCTTCCGTTCATTTGGAGATAATAAAGTTAACGTAACTAAAAAGTCCAAAGCATATATCGATGGTATGGTAGATGGTGGTGTATTAGCTTCAGTTAAACACTTCCCTGGTCATGGTGATACGGATGTTGATTCACACTATGATCTCCCTCAACTAAATTTTAGTAAAAAGCGTCTAGATGAGATGGAAATATATCCATTCCGTGAGTTAATACAACAAGGTGCTCCTGCTGTAATGGTAGCGCACATGAATATCCCTGCATTAGACAATACGCCAAATATTCCTTCATCTATCTCCAAAAAAGTAGTAACAGATTTACTTCGCAATGAGTTAGGATTTAAAGGTTTGACAGTTACAGATGCCATGAATATGAAAGGTGTGACTAAATTTTTCCCTAATGGCGAAAGTGATATTATGGCTATCGAAGCAGGACACGATTTGTTAGAGCTATCTGAGAATAGTGGTCGTGCTATTGCATTAGTAGAAAAATCAATTGCTAGCGGTCGTCTGAAACAAGCGGATATTGATGCTCGCGTTAAACGCGTTTTAGCTGCAAAGTATTGGTTAGGATTAGATAAATATCGTGATGCGAATCGCAATGGACTGTACGAAGATGTAAATAGACCTGGTTCTAAATCATTGATTCAGCGTATGGCTGATGGTTCAATTACGTTATTGAAATCAAATAAACGTATTCAAAACTTTGATACAAAGAAAAAGACAGCATTAGTAACAGTTGGTATCGCTACTGCTCAAGATTTTGAGTCAGGTCTAGCAACACAATTGAGCAATGTGACAAATATGTTTATAAAAGGGACTGAGTCAGAAGAAGAATTGACGCAACTATTGAATCAAATAAAAGGTCACGAGCAGATTGTATTAGCTATTCATGATAATAGATCACGCCCTCGTCCTACATTAGATTTTCAAGAGCCTGTTAAAAAATTCATTAAAAATGTAGCTGGTAGACGTACAATCACCGTAATGTTTACTAATCCATATGCATTAAGTTCAGTAGATGTAGCTAAAAGCGGATCTATCTTGATGGGCTATCAAAATGATTTTTTCATGCAAAAAGCTGCTATCAAAGTATTATTAAAACAAATTAAGCCGTCAGGAAAGTTACCTGTAACTATTAACAAACAATTTAAATACGGTCAAGGACTTTAAAATCACCTATTTTAAAACGAAGAAAGCCAGCTTGTTCTACAAGTTGGCTTTTTTATTGTTAATTATATTGATAATTTTGTCAGACAAATTATAAAACGAAAAAATACATGGCAAAAGAGCAAATTTCAGTATTCGATATGTTCAAGATTGGTATTGGACCATCTAGCTCGCATACGCTCGGACCTTGGCGTGCAGCTCAGCGATTTGTCAATGAGCTAATATGCAAAGGAGAGCTGGAGAAAGTGCAGCATGTGAATGTGTTGTTGTATGGTTCACTTGCCAAGACTGGAGTTGGACATGGTACTGATATTGCTGTTTTATTAGGACTTAGTGGCGATGATCCAGTTACTTTCGAAGTAGAGCAAGTACTACCAAAAGTTCAGCATATTAAGAATACCAATGAGTTAATTTTAGGTGGAAAGCATAAAATTGATTTTTCATATACGAATCAGCTATTATTTTTATTTGATCAAAGTTTACCGTTTCACCCAAATGCTGTGACTTTTCAGGCATTTCTTTCAGATGGGACAGCTCATTCAGAGACCTATTATTCTATAGGAGGAGGTTTTGTTGTTCAGGAGAATGACACACAATCTGTATTATCTGAAGTTGATTTGCCATTTCCGGTAGATACAGCTCAAGAATTAATGAGTGCCTGTATGCGTACAGGGTTGAAGATATCAGAACTGGTGTTAGAGAACGAGTTAGCTTGGAGACCAGAGAAAGATACAAAAGATGGCATACTTACTATCTTTAAAGCGATGCGCGAATGTATATATAGAGGATGTCACACGGATGGTGTTCTGCCAGGTGGTCTTCATGTTGAACGTCGTGCTGCTCGCCTAAATAAGCGTATGTTAAAAGGTCGTGCATACACAGACTACGAGTCTTGGTTAGGTGCTGTTCGTGAAGGTGGGAGAGATTTTGGATATATATTAGATTGCGTGAGTTGTTTTGCACTAGCTGTGAATGAAGAGAATGCATCTTTTGGTCGTGTAGTAACTGCGCCTACGAATGGAGCGGCAGGTGTAATTCCAGCTGTTCTACAATATTATATAGCATTTTACGATGCATTTGATGATGATAAGATCATTCAATTCGTAGCGACAGCCTCGGAAATAGGTTCTATTTTCAAAAAGGGAGCGACTATATCTGCTGCGATGGGAGGCTGTCAAGCTGAGATTGGTGTGTCTTCAGCAATGGCTGCAGGCGCTTTGACAGAATGTTTAGGTGGTTCACAACGCCAAGTATTAATGGCAGCTGAGATTGCTATGGAACATCACTTAGGGTTGACTTGTGACCCAATAGGAGGTTTGGTTCAAGTTCCTTGTATCGAGCGTAATACAATGGGGGCAATCAAAGCCATTACAGCAGCTCAATTAGCCTTACAGTCTAATCCAGATAAAGCTAAAGTCAGCCTAGATGCGGTTGTTAGTACGATGTGGGAGACTGCACTCGATATGAATGTTAAATATAAAGAAACCGCTGATGGCGGATTGGCTATTAAAGTGCCATTAAGTTTGCCAGAGTGTTAGAAGGGATAAGTAGAGGATGATTAAATATTGTTCCATTGCATCGGGTAGCAATGGGAACTGTTATTATGTAGCAAAAGGCGATGATGCGGTTTTAGTAGATGTTGGTATTAATGCTAAACATGTTGAGCTGCGTATGCAGCGTTTAGGAATTTCTCCTGCGCAAATTTCAGCAATTTTTATCACACATGAACATACAGACCATATCCGTGGTTTATCTGTATTTTGTAAGCGTTATGCTATTCCCGTATATATCACTGCGGGGTCGTATAAGGGTAGTAGATTACATTTGCCCGAGGGATTAGTACATATCATAAGTTCTGATGAGCGCGTTCGTATTGGAGGGTTGACGGTAATGGGAATCCCTAAATATCATGATGCGAAAGAGCCATGCAGCTTCGTCGTTTCTGATGGTGAAACCAATGTAAGTATATTGACTGATCTTGGGAGAGCGTGTGACAATGTAAAACATGTGATTGCACACTCAGATATATTGCTATTAGAAAGTAATTATGATGAGGAAATGCTTTCAAAAAGTAGGTATTCTTTCTTTTTGAAAAATAGGATAAGCTCAGGATGGGGACATATCTCTAATATCACAGCATTAGAAGCTTTCAATACGCATAAAACAAGTAGGCTTAAGCATTTGATATTAGGACATTTGTCTGGAGAGAATAATCATGTTGATCTTGTTAGATCACTATTTGAACCACATTGTACAGAGATTCAATTATCAATAGCTACGCGTACAGAAGAGACTGAATTGTTTTGTTTCGAAAAGAATAAGGCAGTTGCCAAACCTCAGGCTGTGCAGACTACCTTATTCTAGTTAGATATTTATACAAGTTGCATGTGGAACAAGTCTGCTATATGTTGTTTCAACTTAGTTTTTACTTCTTCCATATCCAATTTGTATCCGAGTTCTCTTTCCATTGAAGTGACATCTTTGTCATCGATGCCACATGGGATAATGTTTCCAAAATAAGCTAAGTCTGCATTGACATTGAATGCGAATCCATGCATCGTGACCCATCTTGAAGCACGTACTCCCATAGCACATATCTTACGAGCTTTGTCATTGTCTGCGTCTAGCCATACGCCTGTATAGCCTTCATATCGACCAGCTACAATACCATAGTCTGCAAGAGTCAGAATGATGGCTTCTTCGAGTGTGCGTAAATATAAATGTATGTCAGTAAAAAAATTATCAAGATCTAGTATTGGGTAGCCTACGATCTGTCCAGGGCCATGATAAGTGATGTCACCACCTCGATTAATCTTATAGAACGTTGCATTTTTCTCTTTCAAGCCTTCGTCATCTAGTAACAAATACTCTTTATGACCACTTTTTCCCAAGGTATATACGTGAGGATGCTCCGTGAAAATCAGGTAATTAGGTGTCGGAATATCTGTGTTATTTACGCGATTATCATGCTTTATTTGTAATGTTTCAGCAAATATTTTTTCTTGTCTATCCCAGGCTTCTTGATAGTCGACTAATCCCCAGTCAATGAATTGTACAGTTTTGTTCATAGTTGCGTTCTCGAATTCTCGTTCTTTCCAAAGTTACACATTTAGCGTAGGAAATACTTCTAGTTAGCTATATAGAACTTGGATTATTTTATGTACGAATGACATACTATTTAGCAATAGTATATTATCGAGAAATATATATTTAATCAATCATAATAAAATAAAAAGGGATATAATAAGCTTAT
This sequence comes from Sphingobacterium sp., assembly GCA_045629405.1. Lineage (GTDB taxonomy): Bacteria > Bacteroidota > Bacteroidia > Sphingobacteriales > Sphingobacteriaceae > Sphingobacterium. The sequence goes on from JAZQRD010000176.1 coordinate 41,018, forward strand.
TGAATGACTTATTATATCCCTAATATTTAATTGTAAAATCTTCTAATTAATATAGCAGATTGTTGTAAGGATAACGTGCATTGTGCATCTCCGCAATTACCTTATAAAGCGTTTCTTTGAACTCTTCTATATTTGTTTTATTCGTAGCTGATAAGAAAATGGCAGGCGCTGAATTCTTAGCCATCCAAGATTTTTCAAAATCTGCTAACGTAAATTTGATTTCTTCACCATTCTCATCTCTTTCTACAGGTGGTTTGTAAGCATCGATTTTATTGAAAACAGTAATTGTTGTTTTATCTAAAGCGTCGATATCTTTCAAGGTGTCATTGACAGCTGTGATATGATCTTCGAAATTAGGGTGCGATATATCTACGACATGTATAAGCACATCTGCTTCGCGTACTTCATCTAGCGTTGACTTGAAAGATTCAACTAAGTGGTGTGGTAACTTACGAATGAAGCCTACTGTATCTGACATCAAGAATGGTAGATTATCAATCACTACCTTACGCACAGTCGTATCTAACGTAGCGAATAGTTTGTTCTCAATGTAGACATCTGCCTTTGATATCATATTAAGAATAGTAGATTTTCCAACATTGGTGTATCCTACTAAAGCCACACGAATCATCTCGCCACGGTTTTTACGTTGCGTCGCATTTTGTTTATCAATGATTTTGAGTTTCTCTTTCAAAAGAGAAATCTTATCCAAGATGATACGTCTATCTGTCTCGATTTGTGACTCACCAGGTCCACGCATACCGATACCACCTCGTTGACGTTCTAAGTGGGTCCACATACGTGTCAGCCTCGGATACAAATATTGTAATTGTGCTAGTTCAACTTGAGTCTTGGCTTGTGCCGTCTGTGCATGACTTGCAAAAATATCTAGTATTAGACTTGATCTATCAAGAATTTTTCTTCTTAGTTCACGCTCTATATTACGTAGTTGAGAAGGAGTGAGCTCATCATCAAAGATGACCATATCGATTTCTTCAGCCTCAACATATGCTTTTATTTCTTCTAATTTACCTGTACCTACAAAAGTAGCGTGTTCAGGTTTTTGTAATTTTTGAGTGAATACTGCTTTTGTCTCGGCGCCAGCTGTTTCTACTAAGAATTCCAATTCTTGCAAATATTCCTTAGCAGTATCTTCTGAAACGCTTGGTGTGATAACTGAAACAAGTATTGCCGTTTCTCTTTCAGGTGCTGTATCTAATAATTTAAATCTTCTAGCCATATATTCGTATAATGATCATTCGGTAAAAGATAGAATAAATACTTTTTCCGATCTGATGTAGTAAGTGCAAAGATAGTTGATTTTAGCATATCCGTTTGTGTAAAGAACTATGCTTAGAAAATCTTTTATCTATATCCCTTGATATATGATTAACAAGGGATGAATATGTTTAGTTTTCTATTTTAGGCAAATCTTTTAATAAATTTTTGACATCATCAGAAGCTGGCAATTCAAATATTTCTAATTTGAAATACTTAATCGCAGCAAAAAGATGATCAAATATATCAGCCATTACAGTCTCATAGAATGTCCACTCTGTACCTTTTGTAAACATATATAATTCCAATGGTACACCGTGTTCTGTAGGAGCAAGTTGTCTGACCATCAGCGTCATTTCTTTGTTGATGTCTTCATTCGCAATGGCGTAGGCTTGTACATAAGCTCTGAATAAACCTATGTTGGTCATTCTTCTACCATTGACCATCATCGTCTCATCAGCGTGTGTACGCAAGTTATACTGCTTGATTTCTTCTTCTCTTTGGCGAATTATTGGAGCTAGAAGTTGAATCTTTTTCAATTCATTGATCTCCTCTGTAGTCATATATCGGATAGAAGACATCTTGATATTGATGGCGCGTTTGATACGGCGTCCACCAGACTGTTGCATGCCACGATAATTCTTAAAAGAATCACTCAGGAGCGTGTGTGTCGGGATGCTTACGATCGTCTTATCAAAATTTTGTACTTTGACATTGTTTAAGTTGATCTGAATAACTGAACCGTCAGCCCCGTATTTTGACATCTCTATCCAGTCGCCTACTCGTACAGAATCGTTAGCTGATACTTGTATACTAGCTACAAAACCTAATATGGTATCTTTGAATACTAACATTAGAATCGCTGATGCTGCACCTAATGAAACTAAAAAGCTCCATGGTGAACTACCCGTCACGATGGAAAATGATAATGTAAAGCAGACAAATAATAAGAATATTTGAATGACCTGCAAGTAACTATCTACAGGTTTTTCATGAAAAGCTTTGGTCGTTCGCAGAATATCACGAACTGTTTTTAGCACGCTATTAAGTAATCGATACGTGGCAAATACGACAATTACACTAAGAAATTTTCCAAGAAAAGATTTAAATGTATCAAAGCCATAGAATAGATTAGGTATGATTTGCTGTGCTATGATGATCAATATTAAATGACTGACATGGTCAAGCACATTATTCTGAATCAAGAAATCATCCCAACTATTCTTTGTGCGTTGTATGATCTTTATAAATATAGATCTTAATAATTTTCTAACGATTAAATCTGTGACAATCAATAAAATGAATGCGGCAATCAAAAGCGCTGCGGATGTAAATATATGCGTGATTTTAGCGTTCAGTTGTAGAACTTTAAAATATTCAAAAACGTATAAATATATGGTATTGACTTGCTGCGAAGCAATGTCCATTAAATCTTGATTTTGCATAATTAATTAATATGAGAAAATATCGCTGTTAGGAAATTTTATCCCATGTGATACCATTTTGTTGTTTATTGAGAAATACTTTTAGCATTTGATGCGCCGGAGATTCTAATTTTGGATCTGCTTTGAAAAGTTCGATAACCATATTTCTAGCTTCAGCTAATATATGCTGGTCTTTTGTGAGGTCTGCTATCTTCATTTCTAATACTCCAGATTGTTGTGTGCCAGATAAGTCACCAGGTCCACGTAATTCTAAATCTACTTCTGCAATTTCAAATCCATCATTGGTACGTACCATTGTTTCTAATCTAGTACGTCCTTCTTTGCTAAGTTTATTCGAAGACATGAGTATACAGAAAGATTGCTCTGCGCCACGTCCTACACGTCCTCGCAGCTGATGAAGCTGGGATAGACCGAATCGTTCTGCGTTCTCTATGATCATCACTGATGCATTGGGTACATTTACGCCGACTTCGATGACAGTTGTAGCGACCATGATCTGTGTTTCACCTTTTACAAAGCGCTGCATTTCGAAGTCCTTGTCTTTGACTGGCATCTTGCCATGAACAATGCTAATGCGAAATTCGGGTAGTGGAAATTCGCGGGAGAGATTTTCAAGACCAGTTTCTAAATTGAGCAGATCCATCTTTTCACTTTCTTTAATCAATGGATAGACAATGTATACTTGTCTACCTTTTGCAATCTCCTCTCGCATAAATCCAAATACGCGCAATCGTTGATTCTCAAAAAAATGTGCTGTCTTTATTGGTTTACGTCCAGCAGGAAGTTCATCGATGGCTGAGATATCAAGGTCGCCATAGAGTGTCATAGCGAGCGTTCGTGGTATAGGTGTAGCCGTCATCACGAGCATATGTGGAGGTATAGTATTCTTGCGCCACAGTTTAGCACGTTGCTCGACTCCGAAGCGATGTTGCTCGTCTATCACTACAAATCCAAGGTTTTTGAATTTTACTTTGTCTTCTATAAGTGCGTGTGTGCCTAGAAGTATATCCAATGTTCCATCCTCTAGTTGTTGATGGATCAGTCTACGTTCTTTGGTGCTGGTTGATCCTGTCAATAATTTTATAGTACATATATCATCTCCTAGTAGCTCTTTAAGCCCAATGTAATGTTGTGTGGCTAGAATTTCGGTAGGGGCCATCATACAGGCTTGAAATCCATTATCAATAGCCATCAACATACTCATCAGGGCTACTACAGTCTTACCAGATCCCACATCACCTTGTACAAGGCGATTCATCTGTGCGCCTGTATTGGTATCTAGTCTTATTTCTTTGACTACTCGCTTTTGGGCATTTGTCAGAGGGAATGGTAGACGCTCGGTGTAAAATTTATTAAATTTAGATCCGATATTTTGAAAACGTTGTCCAAGAAATTTTTGAGTATTAAGCTGTTTATTTCGAATGATACGAAGCTGTATGAAAAATAACTCTTCAAATTTTAGTCGTTTTGTAGCGGCATTAAGATCATCAATATGTTGTGGAAAGTGTATCGATACTATAGCTTTTGCATATGGCATAAGCTGATATTTTGCGATAATATACGTTGGAAGTGTTTCAGCTAACGATCTGTAAACGGTCTCTAAAGCTGTCTGCTGTAAACGCTGAATTCCTTTTGTATCTAGATTGAATTTTTTTAATTTCTCGGTAGAAGAGTAGACAGGCTGTAAGGTCATATTGCCTATTTTCTTCTCTTGAGCATTATAAAGCTCCATCTCAGGGTGCGTAATGGATATGTGTCCATTAAACTCTGTAGGCTTTCCGTAGATAACATAGGCTGCACCTACTTGTAAGCTTTTCTTTAAAAATGCTAAACTTTGGAACCATACCAGTTCTATGGAGCCAGTCTCATCCCTAAATGTGCCGACTAATCTTTTTACTCTTTTGTCTCCGACCTCTTGAACAGCTATCAAGCGCCCAAGTACTTGTGCACCGATCATGTCAGCATGCAGCTGACGTATTTTGTGAAACTGTGTCCTATCAATATATCGAAAAGGATAATACTGTAATAAATCACCAATAGTGAATATTTGTAACTCTTTTTTGAGAACATCGGCCTTTTGAGGACCTACACCTTTAAGGTATTCAATAGGGGTTATTGTAGTTAAATCTGCCATTTCGATGAATGGCTAATTTACGAAAAATTTAACTTGATTTAATTGTGGAATGTCGCTTAATAGTCAATTATAGGCTGTATTAAAGCATATTTGAAGGATTTTTCAGGTTAGACAATCTGAATATTGTGGAATGATTACTGTAAAGTCTCATCAAAAAAAAGTTCTGCAGTGAATATATCACTGCCCAACTTTTTGATTGTTTAATAAAATGATACTATGCTTTCCAAGCAATAACTGAAATCTCTACATTTACATTTTTGGGTAATGTTTTTACAGCTACACATTCTCTAGCTGGTTGATTTTCAGTAAAATATTGCGCGTACACTTCATTAATAATTGCAAAATCATCCATATTACTAATGAATATCGAAGCTTTTACGACATCATTAAAGCTATAACCAGCATTTTCTAATATTGCTTGTACGTTCTTTAATACTTGGTGAGTCTCGTCTGCTATACCTGTATTCACTAATTCCATAGTCTCAGGAATTAACGGTATCTGTCCAGATACATATAATGTTTTATCGGCTTTTACAGATTGATTGTAAGGGCCGATCGCTGCCGGTGCTTTCGTTGTATTGAAAATTTCTTTTTGTGACATAGATTTATTTGTCTATAAATACTTTATAAATGATAGCTATAATAAATACTGCTATTGAAACCGCATTGATGGTATACATAGCTTTTAGACTGCCGCTTTTTGATTTTTTAAACATGCTGCAATATGTTAGGTAGTGACTAAGTTACGAGCCTGATTCTACATTTGCAATCTTTGATTTCATAATTCCTATATTAGGATATGAAAAGAAAATTAGCATTAACCAATGGAATTATATATACAGGTACAGATATACTCAAACGATCAAGTGTTCTAATTCACGACGACACTATTAGCCAAATCGTAGATAGTAGTGCTATACCGGAAGGTTATGAGGTAATAGATCTACACGGAGCTAATCTTTGTCCTGGCTTTATCGATTTACAAATATATGGTTGGGGGGATCAACTATTTTCGGCAGCATTAACTTCGGAAACTTTAGCAAAGATTGAAGAATCGTTATTAAAGCAAGGGACTACATCATTCTATTTGACCTTGGCTACTAATGAGATTAGTGTTTTTAAAGAAGCTATTCAGGTTTGTAAAGGTCATGATGCTAGAAACATGCTCGGCTTACACTTGGAAGGACCATTCTTGAATCCCTCTAAACGTGGAGCACACCCTGAGAATTTAATTTTTTCACCAACTGTTTCGGATTTACAAGATTTATTGCACGAATCTCTTGATGTCGTTAAGATGATGACTGTAGCTCCCGAAATATTATCGGATGAAGCCTTAGCTTATCTTTTATCAACCAATCTTACATTATCAGCTGGACATAGTAACGCTTCACTTTCGGAAGCTACAAGAGGATTTGAGAAAGGTATACATGCTATCACCCACATGTGGAATGCGATGAGTCCATTGCATCACCGGGAGGGAGGATTACCTGCAGCTGTAAGTAATCATAAAAGAGTATTTGCTTCCATTATTGTGGATGGAATACATGTAGACTATGAGGTTGTTAAATTGAGTAAGGTTTTGTTAGGTGAACGTTTATTCCTTATTACAGATGCGGTAGCTTCGTGTCAAGAAGGTATCTATCAACATATTTTAAATGGAGATCATTACGTGCTGCCAGATGGCACATTGTCGGGTTCGGCACTGACGATGATCAAAGCTGTTCAAAATTGTGTGGAGCATGCCGGTTTCCCTCTAGATGAAGCGATTCGAATGGCAACTTTATATCCGGCGAAATTGATTGGAAGAGAAGATTTGGGTAAAATTACCATAGGCTCTAAAGCCAATTTAGTAGTTTTCGACAGAGAATATAAGACGAAGAAAATATTTTTTGAAGGTGAGATAGTGTGATAATCATGTGTAAAAATATAGTGAGACTAACTTTGTTTGTTATTTAAATGGAATAGTTATCCGTCAAATACCTTAGTTTTGTCTATTATGAAAATAAATGCTTTAAGATTCATTGCCCTATTTGGTGTGATTTTACTTTGCTTCGTCTCATGTAAATCACGTAAGACTAAGGGGGTAGAAAAGGTGTTAGTAGCTGCTACGGCACCACGTGTAGATACAGTTGTGAAAACGATAGTCAATGTTGTGCCGAAAAATGACTCGAAGTCAGCGGCAGTAAAAGTGGAGACTAAAAAAGTAGATCCAATAGAAGAGTCACTTATTGTTGATCTTCCAAAAATAAAGCGCGAGTTTAGAGCTGCATGGGTTGCTACCGTAGCGAATATTAACTGGCCTTCTAAACGTAATCTGACGACAGAACAACAAAAAGCGGAAGCTATTCACTTATTAGATATATTAAAGGAAAATAACTTTAATGCAGTAATCTTTCAGGTACGTCCTGCTGCGGATGCATTATACAACAGTACATTTGAACCTTGGTCAGTATTTTTAACTGGTGAGATGGGCAAAAAGCCAGACCCATATTATGATCCTTTGGAGTTTTGGGTAGATGAAGCGCATAAGCGCGGTCTCGAACTACATGTGTGGCTTAATCCATATCGTGCACACCATTCGAATTCAGGTCCGGTGACTTCAGCATCGATGGTCAATAAGGCTTCTGACTATATTGTCCGTCTTAAGAATGGAATGTACTGGTTCGATCCTGCAGACAAACGCACGCAAGATCATGCATCTCGTGTTGTTAATGATATTGTAAAGCGTTATGATATTGATGGTGTTCACTTTGATGACTATTTCTATCCATACGCTACATACAATGGAGGTGCTGACTTTCCAGATCACAAAACTTGGAATAAATATAAATCTGAAGGAGGTGAACTAACGCGTGCAGACTGGCGTAGAGACCATGTTAATCAGTTCATAAAACGAATTTATGAGGAGATAAAGGAAGAGAAGAATTTTGTGAAATTCGGTTTAAGTCCATTTGGTATTTGGAAACCTGGCTATCCTGCTGGGGTCACAGGTTCTTCTCAATATGATGAATTATACGCTGATGCAAAATTGTGGTGGAATGAAGGTTGGGTAGATTATTTTACACCTCAATTGTATTGGCCTATTGATCCTCCAAAACAAAGTTTTACCGCATTATTGAAATGGTGGCAGACCGAAAATAAACATAATAGACACTTATGGCCTGGTCTGAATACCGTAGAGGTTAAGGCTGCACATAAACCGACAGAAATTGTAAATCAGATAGCTGCTACACACGAAATTGTACCTAATAGCCCTGGCGCTGTGCACTGGAGTATAGCAGGGCTTACAAAAAATCCAGGAATGTTACCTGCGCTAAAATCTGGTCCATATCAAGATAAGGCTTTAATTCCTGCTTCCCCTTGGTTACAGGCTAATCCACTATTGAGACCGACATTGTTATTGACTAATGAGAATAATCATGTGTTTGCAAAATGGTTACATAAGCAGCCAGATCAGATTGCTCATTGGGTACTGTATACAAGATACGGAGAAGAATGGAGTACAGAGATTGTAGACAAGAAAGAGACTGGTAAAGCATTAGTTCGTACCAAAAATGGTAAAAACTTATACGATGTTGCAGTCGTAGCTATCGATCGTCTAGGTAACGAAAGCCCATATATCGCTAAAGCGGTGCAAAAATAAGAATGTAATAAATGCCACAAAAGGGCAGCCCGCAGGGGTTGCCCTTTTTGTTTGTATTGAATTCATCGCAATGCTTTACTCTACTATTTAGACCATCTGTGTATTTCTGGTTGAATGCGGTGACTATATACTTACCAACGTATTTTGGTTTGCATAGGGATGGTCTATTGGACATAGTTAAATGAAGAGCGCACGTTATAGTCGATTTTTCATATGAATAAGCTGTCTCAATTTTCCTCAAATTCCTATTACAAATGCCGCTATTTTAATTTATAAACCTCAATTTTGCGCTTTGGAAAATTGCGTTAGAACACAATTCCACTTGTTAATTATGCCTCCTTAGCTAATCCTATAACTACTATAGTGTAATGTTTATAAATTCGAATCTTCTTCATAAAACTTATTAGGATTCATTGAAATCGATTGCGTTTCTTATTGTAACATAAAAGTTACCAATAAGTGTACTAATTACACTTATATACTCCTCTTTAGCATAGTATTGATAACTTATATGTTCAATTATGCCAAAATATTAGGCATTTTAACCTAAAATGGTTGTAAATGCAACATTCATCTTTGTGCATGTTTTAAGTTTTTAGGTAAGTGAACACGTACTTAAAAAATGATTATCGTGCTGTATTCTGCGTTATTTGTTTTAATTTTAGCCAGTAATCAGCAATATGATTTATTACATAGATGACGTCTACTAATATGAAAAGATTATTTTCTGTATTGATTTTGAGTATGCTTGCAGCATCATTCTCATCATGCAGTACTGCAAAACAAAACCAAAACCTAACTTCGGTTGGTACAAAAAATTCTTCTTCTGTACAGGAAGCTACTATTATTCCTGCAGCAGATCAACTATCGAACTATCTTCCATTATTGAAGGGCAAGAAAGTAGGGTTAATGGGTAACCAAACTTCGGTCGTAGGTGTGCAAAAGGAACACTTAGTGGATGTATTACTTCGCGAAAAAGTGAATTTGAAATTTGCTTTTGCTCCAGAGCATGGGTTTCGTGGCGATATCGAGCGAGGTGAAAAAGTAAGCAACGACAAAGATTCGAAGACTGGTCTTCCTTTATACACATTATACGGAGGCAATGAAAAACAAGACTCAATCGTTAAGTCTATTGATGTGATGGTGTTCGATTTGCAAGATGTAGGTGCTCGCTTCTATACATATATAACTTCATTACACCGTGTAATGGAACTATGTGCAAAGCATAACAAAGAGCTGATCGTATTAGATCGCCCAAATCCATGTGGTGATCAAGTTGATGGTCCTGTTCGTAAGGATGATAAGTTTAAATCTGATGTTTCTTGGCATAAAATAGCAATGATTCACGGTTTGACGATCGGGGAATTGGCACATATGATTAATGGTGAGAAATGGTTAGAAAACGGACGTCAGTGTAAAGTCACTGTTATTCCTGTTCAAAATTGGGATCATAATAAGCGTTATGAATTACCTGTAATTCCATCGCCAAGTCTTCCAAATCACTTATCTGTAAGATTATACTCTTCGCTATGTCTATTTGAAGGTACGGAGATATCAGTAGGTAGAGGTACAGACTGGCCTTTTCAAGTAGTCGGTTTTGATAACCCGGTGTATGGTGACTTTACTTACACACCAGGAGAGAAGGCTGGTATGGTAAAACATGTTGAGGGTAAAGGCGCTACGATGTATGGTCTTGATCTAAGAAATGTGGATGCAGACAAGCATAAGTTTACAATGAAATACGTATTGGATTTCTATAATAAAATGCCGGATAAGTCGAAGTTCTTTTCACGTCCTGCATTCTTTGATAAGTTAGCCGGTACAGATGAATTACGTAAGCAAATTATTGCTGGTAAGACAGAGGCTGAAATCAAAGAATCTTGGAAAGAAGATTTGGAAGCGTATAAAATAATGCGCAAAAAATATTTACTATACACAGATTTCGAATAAAATCACACAACTAATATTTAATGGTTTCTAGCTTCTAATAGGGCTAGAGTCTCTTAAATTATGATTCATAAGTTTATTTAATATGCTACATATGAGAAATACTTTACTGTTCTCTCTTGCGTTAGGATTAGCTGTCACAAATCAAGCTTCGGCTAGCAGAGTGTCAAACTACGCTAATCTTTCTGCAGCAACAGCCTATTCATCAAATAGGTTGATTCAAAACACGGTACAAGGTACAGTGACTGATGCTGATGGCCCTATTCCAGGGGTGACAGTATCCGTTGTAGGTGTTGCAGGATCTGTAAAAACAGATGCTAATGGTAACTACAAGATCAATGCTCCTTTAGGCGCTACATTGCGTTTTTCGAGTATTGGTTACTTATCTCAAGACATCAAAGTCGCTTCGGGTACGGTTAATGTAAAATTAACTTTTGAAGATAATGCTTTGGAAGAGGTTGTTGTTGTAGGTTATGGTACACAGAAAAAAGAGCACTTAACAGGTGCGGTTTCTTCTATCAATGTAGAAGATGTAATGGGTTCAAGACCTATTCCTGATGCTGGTCGTGGTATGCAAGGTACTATTCCTGGTTTATCAGTAACACTTCCTACCGGTGAGGTTGGTTCTGATCCTGTAATGAAAATTCGTGGTCAAATCGCTTCAATCGCAGGTACTAGTGAGCCTTTAATCTTAGTTGATAACGTAGAGATTCCAAGTATTAATTTAGTAAACCCTAGTGATATTGAATCAATTTCAGTATTAAAGGATGCCGCTTCATCATCTATTTATGGTGCTAAGGCTGCATTTGGTGTAATCTTAATCACAACTAAAAAAGGTTCTAAAACTGATACGCACAATGTATCATATACGAATAACTTATCACTTCAATCACCAATGAAGCCTATCGAAATCGCTGGTATTGATGGTTTGGAGTATACTTTAGAAGCTCATGAGAACCAACAACAACCTGGTCCTGCTGGTGGTTTTTGGCGTGTAAACAGAGAGAGCTTTGAAAAAATCAAAGAGTGGCAGCAAAAATACGGTGGTATAGTAGGTAATCAAGACCCTGTTTTATACGGCCGTGACTGGTATTATGACGGTGTAGATAAATTTGGCTTAAGATTGTATGATCCAGTAGATGTGATGGTGAAAGATAATGCTTTCTCACACTTGCACAACTTAGGATTAAACGGAAAATCAGGAAAAACTAATTATAACTTAGGTGTAGGTTTTCTGAATCAGCAAGGTATGATGAAACCTGCTAAGGAAGATGATTTTACAAGATACAATGCTACTTTGAGTCTATCTACAAAAGTAAATGACTTTTTGACATTACGTGGAGGTGCAATGTACTCTGATGGAACAAAACGCTACCCTAACTCAGCAACTGGTTTTGGTGCCGATCCATGGTTGTACTTATACCGTTGGTCTAGATTATTCCCTATTGGAGCGCAAGAACACGGTACGGACGTAAGAGATCCATATTTTGATACTCAAAATACGCACACTGCATACAAAACTAATCGTTATACTAACTTAAATCTTGGTACGACTATCGATATCATGGAAGGTTGGGATATTAAAGCGGATTATGCATATAGTACGCAGAATGACTCAGATAGATCTTCTTTGCCTTCATTTACAGGTGCTTGGCATTGGTATGCTCCAGTAGCTTGGACTGAAAATGGAAGTCAAGTATATGTTGACGAAAATGGTATGCCTACTGATAATGGTGGTATGGCAGCATACAGATTCCCAATCGAGACTTATATCAGAAAAGATCAATCAAATATCTATAAGCGTTCATTAAATTCTAAACGTCATACATTTAATGCTTTCACGACTTACGGTAAGACATTAAATGAAGATCATGATGTTAAATTAATGTTGGGTACCAATATCGTTGCTTACAAATGGAACGATACATGGGCTAGACGTACGAATTTGATTAATGAGGAAAATCCTCAATTTACCTTTGCTACGGGTATTCAAGAGAACGGTGCTAATGAAAATTGGGATTCTCAAGTTGGTTTCTTTGGACGTGCTAACTATGCATACAAAGGTAAATACCTTGTAGAAGGTAACTTACGTTACGATGGTACTTCAAAATTCCCTTCGCACTTAAAATGGAGATGGTATCCATCGGTATCTGCAGGCTGGGTAGTGTCTAACGAAAGCTTCATGGACAACTTATCTGATGTAGTATCATTTGCTAAAATCCGTGGTTCGTGGGGTAATATTGGTGACCAATCTGTATCGAACTCATTGTATGTTCCTACAATGGACATTACTAAGAACAACTGGTTAAACGGTTCTGGTCAACAATTCTTCCAATTAGGCACGCCAGGAGCAGTATCTACGGCTATTACATGGCAAGATATCGAGCACTCAAATATTGGTGCTGACTTAAGATTCTTCAACAAATTAGGCGTAACATTAGAGTATTTCCAAAGAAATACAAACAATATGATTATCCCTGGAGAGTCTCTTCCTAATACTTTTGGAGCTAGTGCGCCACAAGGTAATTTTGGTACGTTACAAACTAGAGGTTGGGAGATCAACTTAGACTTCAATCACAGATTTGATAATGGTTTACGTTTGACAGCTAATGCTAACCTTGCTGATGCGGTTTCAAAAATCGTAAAAGGTGCAGACTGGAATACACCTTGGGAAAATCGTTTATTGAGTAATGCGTACGCTACAGGAAGAACATTCGGTGATATCTATGGATATGTAACTGATCGTTTATACCAAGCAGAAGATTTCGTATATGACGCGAATGGTAATCACGAAGTTACAACTGTTATCCATGAAGGTGCAGCTAGACAAACTAATTTATTATCAGGCAACAATCCAGTATATCAAACATTGTTACAAACAGGTACACAGCCTTGGGGATTCATTGCTCCTGGTGATGTGAAATTTGTAGACGTAAATGGTGATGGATATATTACTAACGGTACTAATACGAATGGTGATCCAGGTGATAGAGTGAAAATAGGTAACTCTACTCCACGTTACGAATATGGTTTCCGTCTAGGTGCTGACTATAAAGGATTTGATTTTTCTGTTTTCATGCAAGGTGTTGGTCAACGTGAGATTTGGGGTGCTGGTCAGTTAGCTATTCCTGGTTTCCACGTGAAAGATGGTGCTATGCCTCAAACATTTGCTGAAGACTTCTGGAAAGCAGATCGTACAGATGCGTTCTATCCTAGAGCATGGAACTTAAATGGTGATGCTACTGGTCAGACTATGGTTCCTCAGTCTCGTTACTTATTAGATATGTCTTACTTCAAAATCAAGAACATCACTATTGGTTACGGACTTCAAGAGAATGCTTTACGTAAAGCTAAGTTGAAAAATGCACGTATTTATGTTTCATTAGAGAACTTCTTCGTGTTTGATAATTTAAGAGGTTTACCTATTGATCCAGAGGCAGTTTCTGGTACTGGAGGTCCATTGACATCAGGTACAACTACAAGTTACAACTTAGGTAGAACAGGTTCAGGAACACCTACGTTCAAATCTGCTTCATTAGGTATTCAAATTGGTTTTTAATTAGTTAACAAGGGAAAGATATGAAAATTAAATATAGCATAGCTCTTTTAACAGCTGCTTTGATGTTTTCAAGTTGTGAGAAGTTTTTAGACAGGCCACAGCTTACATCAGCAAATGACGATAATGCTTGGACAACAGAGGAAAATGTTCGTCTTTATGCAAATAAATATTACACAGATTTTTTTGAAGGATACGGTTCAGGTTTCTCATTAGGAAACTCATACTTATTATCATTTAGTGATGATGTAGTTCGACAAGGTAACCAAGCTGAATTTACTTTAGCTGTTCCAAATAGCGGGATCTGGTCATACACAAATATTCGATCGATCAATATCATGTTAGATCGTGTAGAGAATCGTATGTCATCAGTATTACCAGCTGAAGCTTACAATCACTGGGTTGGTATCGGAAGATTTTTCCGCGCTATGGCCTATTCGGACTTGGTACTTACCTATGGTGATGTACCTTACTATGATAAGCCCGTAAGTGATACAGACTTCGATGCATTGTTTAAAGATCGTACACCACGTAAAGACGTGATGGATGCTGTTTACGAAGACTTAAAATTCGCTTTAGAGAATGTGCGTCTTAATGATGGAGTACAATCAGTAAACCGTTATGTAGTAGCTGGTTTCATCTCTCGTATTGCATTATCAGAAGGTTCTTGGCAAAAGTATTATTATGAGAATAATGATCAAGCTAAAAAATTCTTCGAATTGGCGCTTGAAGCAGGTGAATTAGTAATCTCTAGCGGTAAATATGATATCGTTACGGATTACAGATCTCAATTTACTTCAGAAAACCTTGCTGGTAATAAGGATATGCTTTTGTACCGTGAGTACAATGAGTCTATCAACGTGAAACACGCTTTATTATCTACACACAATTTAGCTGATAACGTGACTTATGGCCCTTCTTCAGATTTAATCAAATCATTTATTTGTGTTGATGGTTCAGTATGGCAAAATTCATCTCAAGCTAATGCAGATAATTTCGTGACATCTGAATTATTTAAGACGCGTGATTCAAGATTTGAAGCGGCTTTCCATGAGAACCCAACAGCTAGAAATAGAGGTTCATTCTTATATATTACGAAGTTCTTACCTCGTGATGTAGAAGCACGCGTAGCGGCCGGTGGACAAGCAGGTACATTATACACAGGTGCTAATAATACAACTGATGCGCCTGTATTACGATATGCTGAGGTTTTATTAAACTGGATTGAGGCAAAAGCTGAATTAGCTACATTGGGTGGTGCAGCTGTTTCTCAGGCAGATATTGACCGTTCAATAAATAAAATTCGTAATAGACCTTTAGCTCCTGAAGCAATTGCAAAAGGCGTTAAGAAAACTGCGGCGATGAATGTTGGTGTGATGCCGTCAGATCCTGAAAGAGATGTCAACGTAAGCCCTCTTATTTGGGAAATACGTAGAGAGCGTCGTATGGAAATGACTTTTGAATTCAATCGTTTAGCAGATTTGAAACGTTGGAAGAAATTAGATTATATGGATACTGATGCCAACCCAGATCTATTAGCTGGTGGTTGGGTAGACTTTCCTAATCAACTTGAAGGTGAAATCAAGTCAGGTATCTCTGTTGTGAAATTAAATGGTCAAGTTGAAGTATTCAACCCTATTGCTGATCCACAGAGTGCTAGTAAAATGGTCGGCTTCTACCGTTATGGATTAAACCGTTCTAGACAACAGTTCTTAGGTTTAGGTAATGTTAATCCTTATCTATCACCTGTAGGTAGAAATCAAATCAATGAGTACGCAGCGAGAGGTTATGTGTTAACGCAAACTGAAGGTTGGGCTCAAAACTAATTTTGAATTCATTATATAGAAATTTTACATATATGAAAATTGCATTAAATCGTTCTATAGGTGGATTAGTACTAGCTTTTATCGGCTTTGCTATGTTTACCTCATGTTCGGAAGATTTTCCGGGTAACGTAGAATCGGATAAATTCACAGATTTGAAATCAATCCGTATTGTCAATGCGGGAGCATCTGGTAATGAAGTATTAGAAGGTGAAGTAGATGAGTCTACAAAAACAATCACGTTCCCAAGAATTGATACATTATCTGACTTCAACAACATTAAATTTGAAGCAGTTACTTCAGATGGCGCTAAGCTTGAGAAAGATGTGTATGCTATTCCGTTTGAGAGTGGTGATACACAGCGTGAAATCTACTTTAAAGTAACAAATCTTCCTCGTTTCAAAGAGTATAAAGCGATTATCCGCTTTAAAGTGCCAGTATATGGTGCAAATTTAGAGTCGCCTGTATATTATGACTATTCGTCTAATCCATTGGGTAATCCTATCTATGCATCATTATCTTCTGCTAACACTCGTGGAACTGGCTTTGATGGTAATCATGTGCTTATCATCGAGCGTGGCGGTACTGGTTTACATTTACTAGAGGTTAACAAACTTAAAAATAAT
>JAZQRD010000177.1:0-3509 GCA_045629405.1 Sphingobacterium sp.
TCAAAATATAAGATGATTTAAGGAGTTATTAAAATGTTCTTTTCAAATCCCATAGATAACTAAATATTAACTTCTATATTTAGATGATTTTACCCTACCATTAAAAGCTAAATTACGAAAAAAGAAATGCATGTTCAATCGCATAGCATCTACCGTTTGATTGCAATCATAAGTCTCGTATGTCTTGTGGTAGTACAATTTCAATTGATCTATAACACATTTGAACTCACAAATAATCAATATTATATCAAGGAAAAAGATGTAATTCATCAGAATTATAGTGCCCTAATCCGTAATGATAAACTCTATCCTGGTGCGCAAAAAATAATAGACAAACATATCATTCCACAAATGCCGCTTTTTGAACGATTGTATGAAAACGATCGACGAGCTTATAATAAAAAGATAGCGGAAGTTTGGAATGAGGTAATTGCAGAGTTGCGGTTACGACAAAATATGGATACTATTTTTCCAAACATCGTCGAGGAGTTCAACCTGAATGATAAACTAAAATATGGACTTTATGTGGAACATATGAGTCTATCTTTTGATGGAGTGAACTATGTTCCTGTCTTTATGCCTAGTGTTGATGGAGTAAGTTCTTCCCACCCGAATGGAGATAGAATCGCCGGGACGCTTGATCGTATTGATAAACAAAATCAAGTATCAGGCTATACTGTAAGCGCGCATACGAAAAACTCTTATCAGATTACATTTGCATTGTATGTAGATCAAGATAATAGAGTACTGCAGATTTTTAAGGCTATGCTGCCTACTTTTTTATTGTCAATATTTTCGATTCTATTAGTTGTTGGAATTTACTTCATTACCTATCAAAATTGGATGAGACAAAAGAAGTTGACAGCGATTACTTCCGATTTTATAAATAGTATTACACATGAATTTAACACACCAATAGCTACTATTTTAGTTGCCAATCAATCACTTGAAAATTCCGTGTTAATGGATGATAAAGTGAAATCAAGAGATTTGATGGCAGTGATCAAACGTCAATCTATTCGCTTAAAAAATTTAATTAATCAATCACTTACCATCTCGCAACTCTCGAGTATTAATTTGGATAAGGCTCGTTATTATCTGCCTTCTGTTTTGTTGGAATTATTGGAAGATTATAGTTTAAAATTAGAAGACAATGTGTCGATAATACCCGATATCCAACATGATGTAAGTGAGTTAGACTTGAATAAATTCCTTTTCACCACGATGATATATAATTTGCTGGACAATGGCATAAAGTACAATGAGTCTTCGGAAAAAATAATTCAGGTGAAAGTATATCAGCAGGATAAATATGTTTTTATACATATCGAAGATAATGGCGTTGGTGTTAATTTGGAGAGTTTGAAACATATCTTCAAAAAGTTTTTTAGAGGAAAGCAGCGTGTAGAAGAAGGTGGTTTAGGATTGGGGTTATTCTATGTGCAGCAAGTTGTCAATTTACACGATTGGGATCTTTCGGTAGAAAGTGAAATAGGCAAAGGGACAAAATTTATAATTAAGATTAATACGAGGAGATAGATGTTAGCTAAAATATTATTTGTAGAAGATGAAGTGGATTTAGGTAATGTGGTGAAGCAATATTTAGAATTACGCGGATTCGAGGTTACATGGGTTCAAAGCGGTAAAGATGCATTGGACTGTATTTTGGCTGGGGAGAGTTATAATCTTATTATTTTGGATATTCAGTTGCCAGACATAAATGGATTTGAAGTTGCTGAAAAAATAAAGAAACAGAATAAGGATATATTCTTTCTATTCCTGACCTCACGAAATGAAAAGAAAGATAAAATATACGGATTGGATATCGGAGCCGAAGATTATATTACTAAGCCATTCGATATCGATGAATTGATACTACGCATTAAAGTTATATTGAGAAGATCTGGATTTTTTCAAGATCAAGAAGTCCATCCAACGTCTGATCAGTACATATACCAAACGAGTGATGTTACATTTGATAGTAGTCTCATGCAGTTGATTGTTGCCGATACTAAACCAATTGTATTAACTCAACGGGAAGTAGATCTACTCATGTACTTTTTCCAGCATAAAAATAAAGTTCTCAAACGAGATGAAATACTCACTGCTGTTTGGGGGGATAATGACTATTTTATGGGGCGGAGTTTGGATGTTTTCATTTCCAGATTACGAAAAATTTTAAGTCATTCAACAACCATACGTATAGAAAATATTTATGCTGTAGGATTTGTCTTCAAACTTGAAGAAGAACATTCGTAATTAGTCAAAAACACATATGTTTTTCTTATTAACAATTTGTTAACAATCCGTTAGGAATGGATTAACAACTTGTTGTCTTTACTAATGCTAATTTTATATATCGGCTCTAAACCGTATATACTTAAATTATATTTTACCAATCGCATTATGAAAATAAACAGACAAATATCGCTCATTAGTATTAAAATACTAAATGGTTTTAGCTATCAATTCTCTGTCTTTCATTTAGGTTGGTCTTTTAAAAACCTGACAAATACTACTACCTATTAAAAATAATATTCACCGAAAACAAACTAATCAATTATGTATGAAATGAGAACTATACACATTCTAAAATTTACAATGCGAGGTGTTCAAATCCTATTGACACTTTGTGTTTTGAGTTCTATGGTATTTGCGCAGAGCAACTCTAGTATAGAAATTCAAGGTGTTGTAAAAAATGAATTGAACGAAAATCTGAGTGCAGTGAGTGTTATTAATTTGAAAACCAATCTTGCTGTGACCACCGAACAGTCTGGTAATTTCAAAATAATGGCTGAAAGGGGGGATTCCTTGCGTTTTTCCTATGTTGGATTTGAGGATCAATTTGTAATAATAAACAATAGTATAACATTAACGATAACCATGAAGGCGTTGAATAATAGCCTGAATGAAGTTGTCGTAGTGGGCTATGGTCAACAGCGTAAGATAAACATGGTGGGCGCGCAATCTACAGTAAAAGTGGAGGATCTAAAGCAGCCTGTTGCGAACTTGAGTGCTACTTTAGCGGGGCGAATTGCTGGGCTCGTGGGGGTACAGCGTACTGGTCTTCCTGGAAGTAATTCAGCCGACGTATGGATACGGGGTATTTCTACATTTAATTCCCAAAATAGCGCGTCGCCACTTATCGTGGTGGATGGGGTTCAGGGCAGGGATCTTAATGCTTTTGATCCTGAGGATATTGCGACATTGACAATTCTGAAGGATGCGTCTACGACTGCTGTATATGGTGCTCAAGGAGCGAACGGTGTAATCTTGATTACCACTAAAAAAGGTCGTGTTGGAAAGCCTACTTTGATGTTTAATTACAATCAGGGAATGGTAGATTTTACCAAAAGACCGGATTTGACAAATGCAGAGCAATATATGCGCTTGCGTAATGAAGCAATGGTGGCATCAGGTTTAGCTCCCGAATATAGCGATGAGTATATTCAAAATACTTTAAATGGAACTGATCCAAACTTGTATCCAAATGTAAATTGGTTGGATGC
>JAZQRD010000178.1:0-9607 GCA_045629405.1 Sphingobacterium sp.
CCAAATAATTGTTTAACTAAATATTCACTTAATTGTTGATAACCTTTTTCATTCAATTGAGATCCATCAATAGTTAGCTGTTCCGATGATTTGTTGTACCATTTTTTAGTTATATCAAATACATTTATGAATGGAACTTGTGCAGCATTTGCAACTTCTTGCATAGCATATGTATACAGAGCTAAGTTGTGATTAATTTCCTTACCATCGGGCAAATCATATTTATCAGATAGATTTTCAAAAGCAATTGGTGACACCAATACAAGTTTTGAGCCTTTTATTGAATCATAGTCCTTTTCACGCGTATGAGTTATGAAAGCTGTAAGTTCTGCCTTAAAATTCTCTAATCCTTCTTCACCTTTGAACGATTCATTATATCCAAAAAAACCAATAATTAAATCTGCACGTAAATTAGTCAACCATTCATCTTCAGTTGGAAAGTGTCCCTCACTCCCTGTGTTGATATCATATTCTGCATTGAACTGACTAGCCCCATCGAATGCCCAAGGCGAATTACGCGATGGATGAGGTCTAAATCCTGCTGTATTACCCGGAGCACACATATTTCTAATCGTGACCAAACTATCAGGAAATCGAACGTGAATCTCCGTATCGAAATAACCATAGTCTAACATGCGAGAACCTAGATTATTTCCAATTAATACAATGCGTTCACCCTTATTGAACTTAACAGGTTCAATCGAAGATTCATTGTTGCAACCTGAGACTAAAATTGCAATAATCAAACTTATGAGCAAAAACTTGGGGTGATTCATTATAGGATTTATTTAAGTTATTATTGGTCGCTTGGCATACTCTCGAATCCAGTATAACCAAATGTAATTAAAGCTTTTAAGATTAGTATCCTGCACTGTCCTGCAATGATAATTAACAGATTATTAGTAATAAAAAAAGGGAGCGAAATTATTCGCTCCCTTTTAAAATATAGGAAATTATCAATTATCTCCAACCACCACCTAAGGCTTTATAAAGATAAATTTGATTTAAAAATTTGTCTTTTGAAACATCAACTTTAGCAATTTGAGATTGAATTATACCCTTTTGAGCTGTGATAATATCCAAATAAGATACTCTACCAGCAATAAATAATTCTTCAGCTGCCATTGTAGAAGCTTCTAATGCATCAACTTGTTCTTGGACTAATTCTTCTCTACTCAAGAGCGATTCATGATTATGTAGCGCTAATGAAACTTCATTCACCGCATTCAAGACCGTCTTCTCATATCCTGCAAAGCCAATTCCATAACTCGCCTTCATCTGCTCATAATTCGATTTTAATTCACGCTGTCTAAGTATAGGCATCGTGATTCCACCGAATAATCCATAAGTTACAGATTTGTCCAAACTAAATAATTTATCAAAACTGAAAGATTGCAACCCTAAGTATGGACTCAACGCAACTGTAGGCAAAAATGCTAGGCGCGCCGCATCAAGGTCATGATAATTTGCTTTCATCTCATATGCAGCTTGGCGGATATCAATACGATTATTCAATAATTGATCAAGTGATCCTACTTGCAAATCTGCAAATAACATCAAATCAATAGCATTATTTTGAGACCTCACGATCGGCTTATATACTCGACCTATAAGTTGATTTATTTGATGCTCGTATTTCACTATCTCCTGCATCGCAAGGGCACGATTAGCTTTAGACTCGGCCAAAATCGATTTGAATTGTTGTACAGCTAATTCATCAGAACGTCCAGCTTCTTTTTGAGCTTGAACAATTTCTAATGCACGCTCATGTAAAACAATATTCCTTTCGTAAACATTGATCTTTTTATCCAAAGCCAATAACTCGTAATATGCAGAAGAAATACTTGTAATCAATTCAGTCTCCACAAGACGCTTCGCTTCTTGCTGTGCTAAAAATCCTAAATAAGCCGACTCCTTTATATTCTTAAGTTTGCCCCATATATCGATCTCCCACGATGCTCGAGCACCTACAAAATAGTCTGGTAAAAACGGTTCTGGAAGTTTCTCGTCATCTTTTAAGTTTTCTGAGAAATTTGAGTCGTAGTTACCTATTCCTGATTCAGTGTAGTGTCCATATTTACGAATACCACCTTCTACTGAAGCGTCCAGTCTCGGTAACAGTGCTGCTTTGCGTTGTCTGAAGTTAGCTTGAGCGATCTCTATACGATGTATCGCTTGACGCAAGTCTTGATTATGAACTAAAGCTGTATCGATCAAGGCTACCAAATTGGCATCTGTGAATACATTTTTCCATCCAAGATTACCTATAGATTCTTCATTATTTAAAATTGAAGATGCATCCGTTACATGCACCGTCTTAATTTCCTCTTTGACTGCTTGCTTCGGAACTGAACAAGCAGAGAAAAACATTATAGCTGCAATAACTGAAGCACCAGCTTTAATAGAATTCTTTTTAACTTTTCTTGAAAACAATACAACTAAACCAGGAATAACTATAACCCCCAATACAGTACCTATAACCATACCACCTACTGATGCAGTTCCAATTGTTCGGTTACCAATAGCACCTGCTCCTGTCGCTAACATTAACGGAATAAGACCTGCGGCAAATGCGAAAGATGTCATTAAGATTGGTCTTAAACGTGCTACCGCTCCTTCGATTGAAGCAGTTAATACGTCCATACCTTGCTTATGTTTCAAGTTCGCATATTCTACAATCAAAATAGCATTTTTACCTAACAAACCTATAAGCATGACTAATGCTACCTGTGCATAGATATTGTTCTCTAAGCCGAATAAATATAGGAATAAGAATGAGCCAAATACACCAGCCGGAAGACAAAGTATAACTGGTAATGGTAACAAGAAACTTTCGTATTGTGCAGATAACAATAAGTACACAAATACCAAACATAATAAGAAAATATATCCAGCTTGATTACCCGAAATTTTCTGCTCACGTGTCATACCAGACCATTCTATTTCAAATCCTTGCGGTAATGTTTCAGCGATACGTTCCACTGCCTCAATAGCTTGACCTGAACTGAATCCAGGAGCTGATTGACCGGTAATCATTGCTGAGGTAAACATATTATAGCGAGTAATCTGTTCAGGACCGTACACACGTTTCATTGTCAAAAATGATGAATAAGGTACCATCTCACCATCACTTGTCTTTACATGTAGGTTCAATACATCCTCAGGACGCTGTCTTGTAAAAGCATCTGACTGCACCATTACTTTGTACATCTGACCATAACGTATAAAATTGGTTGCATATTGACTACCTAATAGCGTTTGTAACGTATTCATAGCATTTTCTACAGATATACCTTTTTTAGCAGCTAGATCATAATCTATCTCTAACATATACTGTGGAAAGTTCACATCAAATGTTGTGCTAGCACTTTCGATGACATTATCCTCTTCCAATGCCTTAATAAAGTCATTGATAACTACTGCAGTTTGATTTAAATCTTCATTTCCAGATTTATCCAACAAACGCAATTCAAATCCTGACGAGTTACCAAAACCAGGAACTGTCGGTGGAGGGAAAAACTCAATTGTAGCATCCGCTATATGTTCAGTTTTCGCACGTAAGTCACGTATGATATCATCTACAGTTTGATCACGATCTTCCCAAGCTTTTAAGTTGATCATACCCATACCATACGATGCACCAGAAACCTCTGTAATAATACTGTATCCGGCCAATGTAGATACAGTCTCTACCACATCCATCTCACGGGCTATATTATCAACTTCGTCTAATACTTTCTCTGTACGATCTACTGTTGCACCTGGAGGTGTTGTTACAGCCACGTAAACCATACCTTGATCTTCTGTTGGGATAAATCCTGAAGGAACTAACACACCTGTACCCCAAGTCACCACAAACATTATAGCTAGAGCAGCTAGCGTGATGATACGGCGTCCTGCGATACGCGCCAGTAAGCCTTTATACTTACCTGCTATACCTTCATAATATCTATTGAATCCTCTAAAGAATCTATCTAGGATATTGTTCGTTTGTTTTTTATCATGAGGTGATTTCAGAATTAATGCACAAAGCGCTGGTGTTAACGTCAATGCATTGATACCAGAAATAATGATAGATGCCGCTAGTGTAAGTGAAAACTGTCTGTAAAATACACCTACTGGACCATCCAAAAACGCTACCGGAATAAATACGGCAGACATTACCAACGTAATAGCGATAACTGCTGTTCCAACCTCTTTCATAGCAGCTAATGTTGCTTCCAAAGGTTGTAAATGCTCTTCTTCCATCTTCGCATACACGGCCTCGACGACGACAATACCGTTATCGACAACAATACCTATGGCGAGGACAAGTGCAAATAACGTTAATAAGTTAATTGAGAAACCCATCATCTGCATGAAAAACAATGCCCCAATCAAACATACTGGTACAGCAAGAATTGGAATAACCGTAGCTCTAAAATCCTGCAAGAATATAAATACTACAATAAATACAAGTATAAATGCTTCGAATAATGTTAATAATACTTTACTAATAGAAGCATCTAAGAATCTTGACACATCATAGCCCATTGTATAAGTCATTCCTGGAGGAAATGTCGAACCTTTCAATTCTTCCATTCTGTCTTTAACGCGTTGAATTACTTCTTGCGCGTTAGATCCAGGTAATTGTTTTAGCATGATCGATGCAGATGGACGCCCATCCGTCTTCGATACCATTTCATAGTCCAATGATCCAAATTCTACTTGAGCGATATCTTTTACACGAATTATAGTACCATCCGCATTTGCTCGAATTGGAATATTCTCATATTCGGCTACTTCCGTAAATTTACCAGGGTAACGCAATACATACTGTTGCATGTTTATTGCCTTATCAGAACTGATACCTGTTTGACCAGGAGCAGCTTCGATATTCTGTCTACGTAAGGCTGCAACTAATTCTTCCGTAGAAATAGAATATGCCGATAAACGATCAGGTTTTACCCATATACGCATCGCATAATCCTTTGCACCCATGATTTGCGCAAAACCTACACCTTCAATACGTTTCAACTCTTTTAGAATATTGATATCCGTAAAGTTGTAGATAAAACGTTCGTCAGCGGTTACGTCATCCGTAAACAAATTAAGATACATCAACATGGAGTTTACTTCCTTTTCGGTAGTAACTCCGGCTTTAATTACCTCTTCTGGAAGCTCATCAAGCACAGTTGTAACCCTATTTTGTACGTTTACTGCTGCAATATCCGGATCAACACCTACTTTGAAGAATACCTGAATAAGAGTTGTACCATTATTCGTAGATACAGTATTCATAGATGTCATACCAGCTACACCATTAATAGCACGTTCTAGTGGGATAGCTACGGCATTTGTACTTACCTCCGCATTAGCACCAGTATAGTTTGCCGTCACTACTACAGAAGGCGGAACGATGTCTGGGAATTGCGTAATAGGCAATGTAAACAATGCCAATAATCCCAATAACGTTATGAAAATGGAGATGACCAGGGATAAGACTGGTCTCCTAATATACGTTTCGAACATGGACTAGATCCCCCCCCCTTCTGTTGTCACCACTGACTTCGGCTGAATCAACATACCATCACGCAAAGATTGAACACCTTCATATACTACTTTTGCATCCGGTGACAATCCATTTTCAACCACGTAATAATGACCAACACGTTGACCATTCTGAAATGGTGTCATTTTAATTTTATTGGCATCATCAACTACATATACATATGCTTTATCTTGTATTTCTAAAACTGATTTTTGATGTACGAATACTAAGTTACCTGTATTCGTAGGGACACCAATACGACCAGAGGCACCATGCTTCAATAGACCCTGTGGATTTTGGAATCTTGCACGTAATGAAATCGATCCTGTACTAGCTTGGAATTGGTTTTCTACAAATTCAGCCTGACCTGTAAAAGGGTATACCTCACCATTTGCTAATATTAATCGAACATCTTGCTTAAAGTTACTTCTGCTGAATGATGAATCTGATGCAATAGTTAAGTATTCTGTCTCTGAAATATTGAAATAAACATTTACCGATTCTAAATCCGAAATTGAAGTCAATAACGAACCTTCTGATAATAATGATCCTTCTTTTAATAATATTCTATCTATACGACCATCAAATGGTGCACGAATCTGCGTAAAGCTTAATTTAGTGCGTGCTTGATTCAATATAGCTTGCGATTCGTCTACTTTAGATTTCGCAGCGCGCAACTGTACTTCTAACAATTCGTATTCAGTCTTGCTGATAATATTTTTTTCGACTAATTTCTTAGTACGCTCTAATTCTAACTCAACTTTCTTTACTTCCGCACGTGAATTATTCAATAAGGCTTCTGCTTGCGCAAGATCTGCTTTATATTCTTCATCGTTCAGACTGAATAAAACTTGGTTTTTGCGTACAAATGCCCCTTCATCTACATAGATTTTGTTTAAAAATCCTGAGAGTCTAGAACGTAATTCTACATTTTTCTGTGATTGAATATCTGCGATATATTCTTTATAAATTACAGTATCCATATGTACCAAACTGGCAACAGGGACGACTTTTGCTTCAACATTGGTTTTGTTTTCTTCGCTCGTGGCTGTACACGAAGCAAATGCCATGATGCACCCCAAAGCAGGGAGCATTAATCTCTTCTTATTCATAGAAACTAATTAAAAAATAATACGGTAAAATAAATTTGTGGTTCGCAGCTAGTTAATCAACTAGTGCAACTAACAATATAGAATGGAAATAGGAATGAACTCTTAGAATAATCTATACCTTGACAGAAATGAGTAATACCCTGGAAGACAGGTTGTTTTAGAAAGATAAATTGGGTGTTTTAGCAAACGATCACGTAGCATAAAAGTATTCACCAACCAAATCATGATAAATACAGCTGCTGATAGCGCTATGACGAATGCAAGAATTCGATACTCGTCGAAAATAATTTCTGGAATGTTTTCTGGAGAATCTGCATGTGTTAGATCTAACACCTCTTCTAAGACTACTTCGATCAATGTTTCATTAGACTCAATAGGATTTAAGTCCAAAACACAACCGTACTTCACCTCAAAACACATAATGTTTAGGTAGCTAAAAAGCGTAATGAAGTGCAATAGTAATCTCATAATCGGCAAAGATAAGGATAGCTCTATTAACAATACTCAATTTTATGTAAAATTCATGTTAAGATTTTGATTGTCATTATTTTTTATAATATCAATAAATTCAGGGAGAGGTAATTTCTACTAATTCAAAAATTCACTTGACAATATTAGAATAATTCCTACTTTTGTTATTTAGAATTAATTTAAATAAAATTAAGCAACGAATATCTAAATCTCGAAAGATGAAAAAATCTCTCTTAGCTATAATATTGTTAGCAGCAGCTCTACATGGTAAAGCGCAGGACAATACATTAATGAACGCTAACTTCTGGAAAAGCAATCCAACTATTGAAATTTTAAAAGCAGAAATATCAAAAGGTCATAGCCCATCACAAGGTAATGCAGCTTTTTTTGACCCTACGACTTTGGCTATTAATAATCGTGCAGCTAATGAAGTAATTAAATTTTTGATTGAACAAGATGGTAACGGTGTGGATAAGAAAACTCATCATAGCCGCACATATTTGCAATGGGCTGCTGCTAGTGGCAATCTTGAAATCGTAAACTACTTGATAGAAAAAGGCGCAGATGTACATTATAAAGATAGTCATGGTGATGCAGTGATTGCCTATGCAGCTGCTAGCGGAAACAAAAACTTGACTGTATATGAGGCATTATTTAATGCTGGTGTTGACCCATCGACTACTTATGAAGATGGTGCCAATTTAATTATGTTGGCTATAGCAAATGATCCAGATCTTGTAATAACAGAATATTTTATTTCTAAAGGACTAACTCTTGATGCTAAAGATTTACATGGTCGCACGGTAGCAGATTATGCGATCAAACTAGGTAATATCCAATTATTAGAAAAACTGATAGCAAAAGGCATTCATCCTACTGATCAAGCTTTGTTTTTTGCAGCTCAAGGTTCACGTGCAAAAGTAAATGGACTGGAGGTTTATCAATATTTGATAGAGACTTTAAATTTGAATCCCAAAGTTCTTAATCCAAATGGTGCGACTATACTACATGCCTTAGCACGACGTGGTGATAATACATTAATTAATTATTTCGTGGAAAAAGGCGTAGACGTTGCAAAAGCTGACAATGACGGAAATACAGTCTTGATGGGCTTGTCAGGAGGACGTAATATTGAGCTAGTCTCAAAAATACTTTCTAAGGATAAGAATGTAAATGCAATAAACTCAGAAGGCGAATCTGCCTTGACAAAGGCTATATCAAGTGGATCACCTGAAATTGTTTCATTATTAGTTGAAAATGGAGCTGACACTAAAATTGTGGATAAAAATGGAAATAATCTTGGGTCTTATTTGTTCAATTCATTCAAAACTGGTCCAAATCAGTCGGAATCAAATCAATTATTCAATGAAAAGTTAGCGTTATTAAAAGCGCAAGGTTTAGATATCGCCGCACCGCAACAAGACGGTTCTAATCTTTTTCACATAGCTGTAGCAAAACAGAATATCGAACTTATTAAAAAAGCTGCAGAACTGGGAGCAGACATCAATGATCAAGATGCAGATGGCAATACTGCTCTTCATCAAGCCGCTTTAATTGCAAAAGATGATACCATTCTAAAAGCATTAGTTGAGCTTGGTGCGAAGAAAGATACGAAAACAGAATTCGAAGAAACGGCATTCGATTTAGCGAATGAAAACGAATTCTTAAAAGAAAATAATGTATCCATTGAATTTTTGAAGTCATAATACCATGAAGAATTTATTAATACTATCAATCGTCACGCTATTTACCCTATTATTTTCTAATAATGTATTAGCACAAACGACAAAATATAAATGTATGATACAAATGCAAAATTACTCTGGTAAAGAAGCATATGTCATCGTATCGCTTATGAACCCAAAAGGTGAATACGAAAAAACATTAGCTGTATTGGGACCAGACCAAGAATGGTATAATACATTACCAGAATGGGACAAATTTCGTACAAAAAAGAAAGAAAAGTTAAATGGAGTAACAGGTGCTTCAGTTGCTGGAGGTGCTCGGGCATCACGCGTACTGGAGTTTGAAAGTAACAAATTAGACAAAGGTTATAAGTTACGTTTTGAGTCTGCTGTTGAAACGCAAAAATATCATGTCAAAGATGCGGAAGTAGTGTTATCTAAAGATGTACTTAGCAATAAAGCTGGTGTTCAAGGTACAGGATATATACGGAGTATAAGATTTACAAAAGTTCAATAATAAACGTATGACGTTATCTATTTGGAGATATGCACATCTTGCCTTAGCTATTATAAGCTCGGCATTCTTACTGATCCTATCTATCACTGGAGCTATACTTGCCTTTGATGTTATTCAAGAGAAAACTCCTGCATATCGCGTAGACAATTTCAATAAAATCACACTTGCGCAAAGCCTCCCTGCTTTGCGCAATTCGTATGCTGAAATTTTAGAAATCAAAATAGATCATAATGAATTTGTATCTATAGATGCACTAGATAATGAAGGCAATACAGTGCAAGCCTACATAGAC
>JAZQRD010000179.1:0-8525 GCA_045629405.1 Sphingobacterium sp.
GTATGGGCGACAGGTGAACTTTATTTTGAAGTTACGCCTGATAAAGCGAAGCCTTTTGTGGTACATACAGAACAACAGGTGCTACGCGTATTAGGAACTAAATTCAATGTCAATTCGTACGCTGAGGCGAAGACAGTTAAAACTTCATTAATCCAAGGGAAAGTACAAATAGCTTCTCCAACACTAAAAACAATAGTACTTACCCCTGGACAACAGAGTATTCTGAAGCCTAATCGCATCCAAGTGAAAAACATAGACCCTGAGCAGGCTACGGCTTGGATTCATGGAAAGTTTAATTTTGATGGTAAACGTTTACGTGAAGTGATGCACGAACTATCGCTGTGGTATGACATTGATGTAGACATCGATGCAGATGTGCCTGAAGTCGAGTTTTTTGGCGGTATCTACCGAGACAACAACCTATCGACTATACTATCTCTATTGGAACAAAACGAAATTGCCTATAAACTAACTAACGATAAAAAATTACTAATCACCAAAGTCAAACCGAAATAATATGAAGCAACAAATAAGAAAAGAATAATCGAAAAAAAAGGAAAAACAGAGAAGTGCTGCAACACCTCCCTGTTTAAAAGTTAGTTCAGTAAGTTATTGAGCTATCTACATGTGTAAGTAACAGAACTCAAAACTAAACCTTAACAAATTTAATGAATTTAAATTACTTATTACGAGTGATCAAATTAACCGCATTTCTGTATTTTATCGCATTCCTTCAGCTTAGTTATGCATCCTACTCCCAAACTATCACCTACACCTCTAATAGGGAGTCCTTGGAAAATATACTACAAGTCATCAAAAAACAGACACAATTTGAAGTTCTGGGAACGAAGGCAATGCTGGAAGGAAGTAAAACTGTATCCATAGCGGCAAGAAATATGCCTTTGGATGCCTTTTTAAAACAAATATTTGATAAGCAACCTGTAGGTTACAAAATTGTTGATCGCACCATCGTACTCACCAAAAACAGAAATAACTCCCCTACATCTACCTCCCTTCACAAAAAAGAAGAAATCCAACAGGGAATTACAATTACGGTGACAGATCAAAAAAAAGCGCCTATCGTAGGTGCCACTGTGGCATCCACGCAAGCTGACTTGGGTAAGACTGACAATAAAGGGGTATTCAAATTAAACGAACGCCCACAAGATGGTATTGTCATCATCAAGATGCTTGGTTTCGAAAGTTTAAGGTATAAACTAAATGATAATCAGCAAACATTTCAGATTGCATTAAAAGAAGATTTAAGTGAAGTGAGCGAGGTTATCATCACTGGCTACCAAACGATTAACAAAAACTCCTTTACAGGAACAGCAATCACAAAATCGGGAGAAGAGCTTAGACAGGTAAATCCACAAAACGTCTTGCAGGCCATGCAAGTATTTGATCCTTCATTCAAATTATTGGACAACAATCTTTTGGGATCGAATCCCAATGCAATGCCTAACATCACGGTACGTGGTACCTCTGCACTTCCTACGGGCAACAATGAAATCTTGCGTCGTGATAATATAATTACCAACACGAATATGCCGGCTTTTATTTTGGATGGCTATGAAGTTGGAGTAAGCAAAGTACTCGACTTGGATATGACGCGTATAGAGTCCGTAACGATTCTAAAAGATGCTGCTGCTACAGCAATCTATGGTTCAAGAGCAGCAAATGGCGTAGTAGTGATTACCACAAAGGTTCCGCAAGAAGGAAAATTACGCGTAAGCTATTCGCACGAGACCAATGTGAATGCGCCGGATTTATCAGACTACAATTTGTTAAATGCAAGTGACAAATTGGAATACGAAAGATTAGCTGGACTATACAGTAACGTAAATCAAAACATCGCTCAAATCGAATTGGATAAAGTCTACAACAATAAGCTAGCGAATGTGGTTGGAGGTATCAATACGGATTGGATTGCGCAACCTGTACGTACCTCTGTAGGTCAAAAGCACGCATTATACCTAGAAGGTGGCGCATCGACATTCAGGTATGGTATTGATTTACGCTACCAAACACGTCCTGGCGTAATGAAAGGTTCTGCCAGAAATCAGTATTCGGGTGGTGTAAACTTAAGTTATAACCTGAATAATAAGATCAAGTTTCAGAATGAATTGACTATAGCAGCAGTTCAAGGCATAGAGTCACCATATGGCAATTTCGCCAATTACGCACGGATGAATCCATACTACAGAATGACTGATGATAATGGAAATATATTGCAACAGGTGGACGAGTGGAACCGTTATTACAGCAATGGCTCTTCCTACGGTGAAAATGTTCTAAACCCTTTATACAATTCAACGCTAAGTAATTTTGATCAATCTAAATACACAGAGGTGATGAATAATTTGGCTGTAGACTACGAAATCACACAAGGTCTTCGTCTACGTGGTCAGTTAAGTTTATTAAAGCGTATGAGTCTTTACGACAGCTTCCTTTCACCTAAATCAAACGAATTCTTTCACTACCCTACTAGCCAAACAGATCAAAAAGGAAGTTATACCAGTGGCAATAACGACGAAATCTATTGGGATGGAAACATCAGACTGAACTGGGTGAAAAACATCGGACAAAACAATATTAACATTGTAGCTGGATCAAATATTCGCAGTGATTTTTCTGATTACCGTTCATTCACAGCACATGGATTTGCTAACGATAGATTCACAAGTATTGGATTTAGTAAAGGGTACCTTGAAAATGCAAAGCCCTACAGTAGTCTTAACCAATCCCGTCTACTAGGTGCATTCTTGAGTGCAAACTATTCCTTTGCAAACACGTATTTATTTGATGCAACAGTTCGCGCCGATGGTTCGTCAAAGTTTGGCTCGAACAATAGAGTTGCGCCATTCTGGTCAACAGGTATAGGTTGGAATGTTCACAATGAATCGTGGTTTGATGTGGCTTCGATATCTCAATTACGCTTTCGCGCAACTACCGGTGTGACAGGGGCTGTTCAGTTTTCACCGTATATGTCCCGTACGACTTACGCCTACCAACAAGACAATTGGTACTCTTCAGGTATTGGTGCTATTGTGAATAATTATGGTAATGACAACCTTAGCTGGCAAAAAACAAGATCTACGGATTTGGGTATCGATTTAGCTTTATTCCAAGACAGAATTACTATTTCACCTCGCTATTACTACAAGCTTACCAAAGATATATTAGCGGATATAAACATCGCACCATCTACAGGCTTCGTATCCTACAAAGAAAACTTAGGTGATATGCAGAATAAAGGCTATGAATTAAACTTCAATGCATTCGCGCTTAAAAAACAAGATTGGACGTTGAGTTTTATGGCCAATTTCGTACGCAATGAAAATAAGATTGTAAAAATATCTAATGCACTGAAAAGTTATAATGACCGCGTTGATGATGCCCAAGGAGACAATTCATTAATGGGTGTTCCCCTATTACGTTATAACGAAGGTCAATCAGTAGATGCAATATATGCTGTACCTTCATTGGGTATAGATCCTGAAAATGGTAAAGAAATCTTCTTAACAAAAAACGGGACACTTTCCTACGATTGGGATGCTAAAGATATCACTGTGGTAGCAGTCGCTACTCCAAAGGCAGAAGGCTTCTTCGGAGCTACATTGCGCTACAAGCAGTTTACAGCGGTGACATACCTTCAATTACGTGTTGGTGGTAAATCGTACAACCAAACAATTGTGGATCGTGTGGAAAATGCTGACCCGCGCTACAATGTGGACGATAGAGTATTGGCAGAAAAATGGAAGCAACCTGGAGATCATACATTCTACAAAAGTATCAGTGACCTCGGACAGACTCGTGTATCTTCGCGCTTCATCATGGATGATAATTTACTCAATCTACAGTCTCTGTTTATATCCTACGAAGCGAATCCAGAGTTTGCACAGAAACTAAGGTTATCAAACTTAAGAATCAGTGCGACTACGAATGATTTAATGCGATGGTCTTCTATTCAACAAGAACGCGGAATAAGTTATCCATTTGCTCGTAGCGTTAGCTTCGCATTACAAGCCGCTTTTTAACCACTTAAATTGTATGAAAATGAGAAAATCACTACCAATATATATTCTGCTCACGCTTTTACTAAGCACATCATGTGCTAAATGGTTAGATATACAACCCGAAACAGAAATCGACAAATCGGCACTATTCACAACAGAAGATGGGTTTAAAGAAGCCCTACTGGGTGTCTATATCCGAGGCAGCAAAACTGATCTCTATGGCAAAGAATTGACTGTAGGTATGCCAGAAGTCCTAGCACAAAACTATACCATCTCTTCTTTTGATCCGTATCGCTACAAAGCGACAGCAGAATTCAAATACGATGATCAATATTTCTTGGGCAGAAAAGATAACATTTGGAAAGGCTTATACCACGGTATTGTCAATGCCAATTTGATATTAGAGAACATAGATCAAAAACGTAACCTATTTAGAGGAGACAATTACAACCTTATCAAAGGTGAGGCCTATGCATTACGTGCGTATCTGCATTTTGATTTGTTACGTCTGTTTGCACCTAGCTTCAAACAAAGCGCTACTGCGGAAGCTATCCCCTATGTTACTTCATACTCGAATCTATCTACTCAGTTCGCTACCGTAACAACGGTTATTGATTCGGTAGTAAATGACTTTGAGAAAGCTAAGGTATTACTAGAGAAAGACCCAATAATATCGAAGCTTTATGTTATCGGGTATCCCAATGAAACCGATACATTGGCCAATTCAGAAATGACCAATCCGGATTTGTTCCTACAAAATCGCAGACACCGCATGAATTATTATGCCGTATGTGCTTCTTTGGCTCGTGTATACCTGTATAAAGGAGATTATACCAAGGCGCTTTTAAATGCGAAAATCATCATTGATAGCAAGAAATTTCCATGGACAAATACCACCGACTTTATTGCTGTTGAAGAAAAAAATAAAGATAAAATTCAATACAAAGAACTTCTATTTGGCTGGTATATTCCGACATTGAATGCGGACCTCAACACCTATTGGTTTTCCAATGGTACAAGTGGAATGCACTTGGATCAAAATGATACACGCACAATCTATGAAATTTCTACTGTTGGCGCTACAGATATGCGTTATACGCAGTGGTTTTTGACAGTAAGTAGTGGTACAGATTATGTATCTGAAGTGGTTAAATACCGTAGAAATTCACTTTCGGATGGTGCTGCAGCCAACTTACATTTCTTGATGGCCCCAGCTATTAAATTGAGTGAGGTGTATTTGATAGCGGCAGAAAGCAGTTTTGATACTAACCCTACCCAAGCGCGTCAATATTTGGATGAACTGCGTATCAATCGCGGAATCGAACAACCTACGACCATTACAACAAAGGATGCGTTTATTACTGAAATTTTGAAAGAAATTCGAAAAGACAGTTACGGTGAAGGTCAACTTTTCTATGCTTACAAAAGATTGCATCGTGCAATAAATGGTCTAAAAGGAACTTTAATACAGCCAGACAACAAATTCTTTGTATTACCGCTGCCTGATGACGAGATCATATATGGTAACCAAAAAAAATAGAGTATGAAAATTGAAACTATAACTACCTACATATTGATAAGTATAGCTTTAAGCATACTTACTTTTTCCGCTTGCAAACAAGCCGAACCTTTACTATACGACCGTGATGCGAATATTTATTTTGATTTACCTTCGGCACAAAAAGACAGTATAGTCTACACATTCGCATATAATATGAATAAGGCCTCTGATACGATTTACATACCAGTAAGCCTTTCCGGAGTTCGTGAACCAAAAGAGCGCTTCTATTCCGCTTATGTGGAGCAAGACTCCTCTACAGCTGTGGAAGATGTGCATTTTGAAAAGCTAGCTGTACAGTACAAATTAGATGTTGGAGCGGGTAAAACATTCTTACCCTTGGTAATTTACAATGTCCCAGATTTGGAAGAAAATTCCGTTTCGTTAATCATCAAATTAAAGGAATCAGCTGATTTTAATATTGAGAATCCTAAAATCATTAAAGCTAAAGTTGTTTTTTCAGCCCGCTTGGAACAACCTATCTGGTGGAGCATGTGGCTGCAAGATTATTCCAGAACCAAACATCAATTATTTATTATTGCTACTGATCAAACAACCTTGACCACAGAAGGTCTTGACGCACCGAAGAATCTATATTTTGCGGACATGTTGCGTGCGATGCTGAACAATCCTTTTCAATGGGTAGATAGAAATCCGCAAAAAGGATATGAATTATCTACAAAAGATAATGGTGCTACCTACGACTTCTACCATAAGGATAACCCAAGTCGTACGATTACCTTGAAGAAAAATGTTGGATCTGGACAATATCAATTTATTGACGAATTAGGAAGGGAGGTTAGATAATGATAATACATGTAAACATTAAATTAAAACTAATTGCTGCGGTATGTGTGAGCGTATTTATCACACTTACGGCATGCTATAAAGACAAAGGTAATTACGAATACAATATGCCTGTTATTCCCAAAGTAGAGGGACTCGACACCTTGTATAATGCAAATGTAGGTGACAGCCTTATAATTACCCCTATCTATAAAGATATAGCACCCGAAGACATTGAAGCAAATTGGGAAATAGCCGTACCTGAAGCTGTAAACTACGATCAATACAAGTATACTGGAAGCTCGCTGCGCACGATATTTGGTTTGCAAGCTAAACTATACAATGCGCGACTTACACTGACCAATAAATCAAATGGAATTAAATATTTCTACGACTTCAAAATTCAAGGAAATACCGAATTTTCTAAAGGAACATTGGTTTTGAGTTTAGAAAATGGAAAGTCTCAACTTTCATTTATCAAACCAAATGGAGATGTTCAGGCGCGCATTTACGAGTCCATTAACCTAAAGCCACTTCCTGATAATCCTTTGTCAATTCATTACATGACAAATAAATTTACAGGTAATACCCCATTAGGCTATTGGATCATCAGCAAAAATGGAGGTGTACGATTAAATGTGAATAACCTTGTTCAAGAAGAATTAAAGCCTGGAACGTTGGAAGATAACTTCTTCCTGGCTCCTAATCCATTAGAAGTGGGTAGTTTGCAAATGACACCCAACGGCGTACTTATGGGTGTGATAAATGGCAAATTCTATGGCGGTACCACAAATACATGGGATCAAGCTAATACGTACGGTATGTTTGGCTCGTATGCGGATGGTGACTACGAACTTCACAACAATTTTATTTTGACCAATGTGAATGACAACCTCAGTATGATTGCTTTTGAGAAGAACAAAAAGCAGTTTCTACGATTAAACAATTATGGCTCGCCTATGTATTTTGGAACACAATATTCGGTAATGGTTGCTGATATTTTTGATCCAATGAATCTAGGGCTAGAATTATTGCATATGGTTCAAATTAATAATACGGACACCTATGCCTATGCAAAAGACCAAGCAGGTGTGGTTTATGAATTGAAGTTTAATGTGAATTTTAATGGACCTTTTACATTTACTCCTGTTCATAAGAAGACATTTTCCAATCAGCAGATCATTACCCCTAACACTAAAATCATAGCCACACGTATTGGATATATTTTTATTGCCAGCGGTAATAAAGTATTTCGCTACACACCGCTTAATGGTAATATACTTGAGATAGACACTAAATTTCAAGACAACGTGACGATGCTTAAACTTTCGGATGATGAACAAACATTAATCGTGGGATCAGGTTCTACACTTTTCTACACCAACATTTCGACTGGTAATAATGGAATACTACTCGAAAAAACTGAGGGTATTCCAGGTACCGCAGTTGATATAACTTGGCGATAAACACATTTAAAAAATACATACTATGAAATCATTATATACATTACTTGCAGCACTTTTGGTTAGTAATCTGTCGCTGGCACAAGACAACTATTTCCAAATCGACGGAAAAGCACCTAAAAGTTTGGATGGTAAAAAAATATATTTAGACTATGTCAACAACGGCTATTCTGTTGCGGACTCTGCCGTTATCAAAAATGGTAAATTCGCTTTCAAAGGTCAAGTAGAAGAACCTAATTATGCCCGTATGATACTAGACAAGGAAGGTCTTGGCAAAATGAAAACGCAATACAACGGTGATCGTCTTTACTTTTATATCGGAAATGAAAAGTATAAATTTTCCGTAGCTGATTCGATAAAAACGGCAGCAATTACGGGTTCTGCCTTACATCAAGCATTCCAAGAATATTTGGATTTTATTGGCGGCGATTTTATGAATATTATCGATCAAGCAAATGCTACGTTTAATGCTGTACCTCAAGATGCAGCCGATAAAAATGAACAATATGCAGCCATAAAAGCAAAATTTGATAAAATATTTGATGATAGAACAGATAGACAATTGGAGTTTGCGAAACTAAATACCGATTCATTTTTTGCTGCAGAAGCATTAACAGAAGTAGCAAATAAAAAAGGTACTCAAGCTATAGAGCCTACTTTCCTTGAACTGAATCGTGCAGTCAGAACTTCTATAAAAGG
>JAZQRD010000180.1:0-35395 GCA_045629405.1 Sphingobacterium sp.
ATGAACTCCTGTGCATTAAGCACGTCTGGAAGTCTTGTAGGACTAGTCACACCAACCCAACCATTATATGTCAATTTTGCTGCACCTTGTTTACCCTTTTTAGTGGTAATCACCAATACCCCTGCTGCTGCTCTAGAACCATAAATAGCTGCAGATGCTGCATCTTTTAAGATATCTATTGACTCTATATCTGCCGGATTAATATCTGCTAATGGATTATTTGCTGACGCATTTTCAGATACATCACCAGTAGCTACTGGAATTCCATCTATGACTACTAAAGGGAATGAACTAAGTGATAAAGAACTTAAACCTCTGACACCTACTACAGGTGGATTATTCAACAAACCATTAGGCTGTACAATGT
Organism: Sphingobacterium sp.; assembly: GCA_045629405.1. Lineage (GTDB taxonomy): Bacteria > Bacteroidota > Bacteroidia > Sphingobacteriales > Sphingobacteriaceae > Sphingobacterium. The sequence goes on from JAZQRD010000180.1 coordinate 368, forward strand.
TCACACCGGCAGCTTGTCCTGTTAGACCTTGGCTAAAACTTTGAATAGGACGCTCGGCAATATCATCGCCTGACACTTTGGTTGAGGCTCCTGTAAATTCTTTTTTACTAAGAACACCATATCCCGTTACGACTACTTCATCCAATTCCGTTTGATTTGATTCAAGTACAACAGTGACGATCGATGATGTACCGATTGAGACGCGTTGAGATACGTATCCTACATAAGAAACTGTAAGCGTAGATCCTGAATTTACAGAAGAAAGAATGAAGTTTCCAGATTCATCAGTTTGAGTTGACGTAGATGTTCCTAACACTCCAACGGACGCTCCTCGAATAGGAGTACCGTCTGAAGCAGTTACTCTACCGCTCACCTGACGAGTTTGCGCATATGACACGCTAGTGATGCATGCCACAGCCAACATTGTTGTGAGTAGATTTTGTTTCATAAGCTTTAGTAAGTTTTTAATTAAGGTTAGTTTCTTTAAAAACGTAACACAATACCTACTACGAACATATGAAATTTATTAAAAAATTACATCAAAAAAATGAATCAAAATCAATATAAGTTGCATATTTTAACAAAAATGTCAATGTTTTCAATTATTTATTACAAATAACAAAAAAGATTGTTTAGTCAATCAATAAAGCACTCTGATCTTTACTAATGAATAATTCATACTTATTATAACAATAATCTTAAACAGTAGAACTAATTAAACATCACCTCAAAAGCCTACGACCAATTAGTTGCGTGCGCAATCATATTGATTAAAAAACCACAGAATAATCTAACAAGCACTTGATTCATCACAAATTAAAAAATAAATTGTCATTGTAACAATTAAATGCAAATGCTCGACCGATATCCAAAAAAAAAGGCTAGTCAAAAATGACTAGCCTTCAATAGATTATTATCAAAAATCAATTATTGATTTAATAATGGGTTATTTAGAATCTCAGCTTGAGGAATTTCTAATGTTAACTCATCTGCATCAAAACTGAAATTAACATCTTTGTGATACAAATGATTTGCGCCACGTTTCACACCCAATTTGTTACGTTTCATTGATAAGTAAGATTTTCCTTCACCCCATAATTCTATACGAGTCTGTTTGAAAATCTCATTTTTCAATGCGTCACCAGCTAATGAATTAATGTATGACGCATCAGACATACGTAAGTCTAATAAACGCTTAAGACTAGTACGCGCTTGTACATCTCTATTCAATTTAGCATTTGCCTCCGCATTCAATAATACCATTTCATCTGCACGCATGTAGATATAATCCATAGTTGCATAACGAGTACCACCTAAAGTACGTGCTGGAGCAAAGAATTTATTTCTTGGAGTTAAATCTGCTGCATTAAATTGACCTTTTCTGATGTCAGTATCAGGGATAGCATCGAATAACGATTTGTCCATACCTTTTCTATCACCTACATAAGCATAGCTATATGTAAATACGTCAATCTGACCCCACCATGAAACTAAGTTAAGACCAATCTCTTGTGTCAAATCTACACCCCAAATCCAGCTAGAAGTATTAATATCATTGAAACCCGCTTCAGGGTTTAATAATTTACCAGTAGCGTCCAATTTCGCAACTACTTGATTTTGCGTAGTCAATGAATGTCCCGAATTTGTTAATACATCTTCAGTTAATGTAACAACTTCTTCTAAATCTGCTTGTGTACCACGTGCAGATAAAGCATAAGCTAACAAACCTTTAGCAACATATTTATTAACTTGATCTTTGGTTGTTCTGTTGAAATCTTCTAACAATACAATCGCCTCTTTCAAGTCTTTGATAATCAAATCATAAACTTCAGATGAAGTAGATAGTGGCTGATTAGGAACAACTGTATTATCGTAGATAGGTAAGATTTTCTCAGATCCAGTACCGTAACCTTTTGGCGCATACAAGTTTGCTAAATAGAAGTACGAATACGCACGCATAGCTTTTGCTTGACCCATGATGTGACGAGAACTAGCAATACTTGGTGTAGCATCTGTACCACCTAATGCATCAATTACTGTATTTGCTGAGAAAATAACACGGTAGTAATATCTCCATGGCGTGTAATTCACGTTGTTAGTGAAATCTTTTGGAGATGTCAACTGTGCAATAGTACTATACCAGCCATAGTTAACGCCTAATAATGCCATATCACCTACAAGCATATCAGAATAGATATCATAGCCACGCTGACCAAAGTCATCATGTCCAGTAGTACCACCAGTTTGCGTATTGATCATCGTAGTATATAAACCAGCTACGTTACCAGACAGTAATGATGGATCTTGATTAACCGCATTTGCTAAATCATCAGCAGCAATTACATCAGTTGGAGATTGCTCTAGAAAATCTTCGCTACAGCTCGCCAATGACATTGACAATACGGCAGCACCTATATATAAAAAATTCTTTTTCATTGTTATTAAAATTTAACTCTTAAACCAGCAGTAATAGTTGATAATGGAGTGTAACGGTAAGAGCTTGAGCTACCACTCTCAGCAGTCGAAGGATAGAAACCTTTTCTAGCAGTGTGCTGCCACAAGTTATCACCTGACACCCACACACTTAAACCTTGTACACCAATTGGCTCTAATAATGTTTTAGCAAAGTTGTAAGTCAAACGGATGTTATTCAATGCTAAGTAATCACTCTTAGTTAAGAAACGAGTTGACGCTGAAGTAACATTTACATCATTGTTATTTGACAATTTAGGAACATCTGTGATGTCACCTGGTTGCTGCCATCTATTCAAGATGTCTTTGTGCCAGTTATTAGAACCGATCAAACCACTGTGCATCAATGAAGCATAAGCACCATCGTATGAGTAGCCACCTAAGCTATATAAGAATTGAACTGCTAAGTCAAAGTTTTTGTAACCTGCTCTTAAGTTGAATGCACCTCTGATCTTAGGAACAGATGTTTTGTTGATATAGTGTAATGTACCTTGAGCATACGTCTTAGTTGTACCTTCAAGTACTTCTTTGTTATCTACATTTTCAAACGCAGCCATTGAAGCGATTTGCTCACCAGTATCAAACTGTCCATTAGCGTTGTTATCTGTGTAGAACACTTTCCACATACTCTTACCATCTTGAGCATCTACACCAACATATTCGCGCATGTAGAAATCATAGATTGAACGACCTTCAGCCCAACCATAGTTACCTTGAATATCGATAGTCTTTGGTTGATTAGTTGCAGGGTCGATAGGCATTTGTACGATTTTGTTTTTGAACGTTTCACCATTAACATTCAAATCAAAATAGAAGTTAGAGTTTTTGTACACATTACCTGTGATATCAAATTCTAAACCTTGATTTCTCAATTTACCATCGTTTACCTTTAGTAATGCATAACCGATTGAAGGACCAACTCTTCTATCAAAAATTAAGTTGTCTGTGTTTTTGATATAGTAATCAACCGATGCATTGATACGGTTGAACATAGTAAATTCAACACCTGTTTGGAACATTTTTGCAGTTTCCCAGCTTAAATCAGGGTTACCAACATTTGGAGTACCAATTGAAGGTTTGTCATTCAAGTTTGAAATAGGGTAAGTAATCAAACCTGGGTAGTAAGAACCTACTGATTGATCACCGATAACACCATAACTTAACTTGTATTTCAAGAAGTCAAATACATTTTGATCTTGCATGAAATTTTCTTTAGTAAGAATCCATGCAGCTCCTAATGAACCAAATGTACCCCAAGGCTTATTCACAAAACGTGAAGAACCATCTCTTCTCAAACTACCTGATAAGAAGTATTTTCCATCATAATCGTAGTTTACTTGACCTAAGTAAGATTCTAACGTGTATCCTTCAGTATATGATGAAATACTTGTCATTACAACAGCATTATCGAACTCTGGAGAATCATCTCTTACTAATTGGTTCTTACCAGCACTCATTACGTTGTTTTGGAAGTTTTGTGCTTCGTGAGCTACTAATGCTTCTAAATTATGAGCACCGAATTGTGTTCTATAACGTAATAAGTTCAACAAGTTATAAGACATTCTCTCAGTTCTTGTTTGCGAAAGTGAACCATTCGTAGAAACAGATGAACCGTAGAATTTACTATTTTGAGAAGTATACTTGTTATGGAAGTAGTTAACACCTAAGCTATTCTCAAATGTTAAACCTTTCATAATATTGAAATTCACATAACCATTTGCAGTGATTTCATTTCTATTATGTCTACGTGTTGAGTTGTTCGCGTCTGAAATAGCATTTGTTAATGAGCCAAAACGACGACCATTTTGCTCACCATAGTCATATCTATAACCACCGTAAATTTCATCGGCGATCTTATTTCCATCAGCATCTCTCTCAAATAATGGATAGATAGATGGCATATTATCTACGAACCAGAAGATAGAACCTGAATCTTCAGATTGACCAGCATTGTTACGCTCTGTTCTAGAGTAACCAATGTTAGTACCTACGTTCATCCAAGATTTCACTTTGTTATCTACATTAATACGTGCAGACAAACGCTCGAAATCAGAGTTAATAGAGTAACCTTTATCGTTCAAGTAACCTAATGAAGTGTAGTAGTTCGCCTTATCTGAAGAACCACCAAAACGCACGTTCATATCTTTACGAGCAGAATTTTGGAAAGCGTAGTCAGACCAGTTTTCTGGATCAAATTTGCGAGTTACACCTGGCTTAGCAGTACGAGTTACTGGGTCAATTAAATCCGCTGCAGAAGTAACGTTCCATAAATTATTAGCTGCACCTACACCAGTTGCGCCAAATAAATTATTGTTAGCGTAAGTAATTTTTTCTGCATCAGTACCAGTTCCTGAATTATATAAACCTTCCCAACCTAATCCAATATATTGCTCTGGAGAATTAATTACATCGTAACGCGATAACAATGGCATATTTGTACCAAAGTTAACATCAGCTTCTACGAAAGAATTTTTGCCTTTACCTTTTTTAGTATTGATTAAGATTACACCATTAGCACCACGAGAACCATAGATAGCTGTAGCTGCTGCATCTTTCAATACAGTAGTAGACTCGATATCTGCATTATTGATAGCTGTAAGCTCACCATTAAATGGAACACCATCCAATACATATAATGGAGCTCTGTTACCATTTACTGAACCAAAACCACGAATACGGATTGTAGCAGCCGTACCTGGTTGACCAGTAGTATTTACAACACTAACACCTGCTACCTCACCTGCTAAAGCTTGAGAAATATTTGATGCACTTTTACGTTCGATATTTTCAGCGCTTACTTTTTTAGCTGAACCTGTAAATGATTCTTTCGTAGTAGTACCGTAACCAACCACTACAACCTCGTCTAACGCATTCTCTTCAGAAATCAATTGCAAATTTAACAGAGATTGATTGCCTACAGAGATTCGCTTAGCCTCATAGCCAATGTAGCTAACATTTAATGTTGCACCTGCAGGAACTGTGATTACAAAGTTACCTGCCGCATCTGTTTGTGTCGCAGTAGTAGAACCTACAACAGAAACTGATGCTCCAGTGATAGGTGAACCATCTGGAGAAGTAACCTTACCAGTCACTTGACGATTTTGTGCAAACGCAGTGCCTACTAGGCAAGCTAACACAAAAAATGAACTGAGTAGTTTTCGTTTCATGTAAATTAATATAAGTGATATAATAAATAGTTATTCAAAACATATATCCACACAGAGTGAAGTTATACACTTCTCTGCACGGAACCCTCTATTACAATACTTTATTGTATCTAGAAGGACCTGTTCATAATTTTCGGAATATATTAGTTAGTATATTTTGCTTTTCACAAGCAGGAGCAAATATATAATTACAAGGTATTCATTGCAACTTTTATAACGATTAATATTAATTATTGAATATTTTAAATAAAACACTTCAAAATATTATTTAGCTAACATACGTTAAAGGTAATTGAATTACAATATGCGATTTGAATTTTCAGAATATAATTCTGAAATATCTTGATGCGCAGAATTATATACTAATTAACATTTTCTTAACATATTGTAACTTCTAGCAAGTTCACGAAACAACAAAAAAAAGAGCTGTTCTTTAGTGAAGAACAGCTCTTTTTTATAAGTGTAAAAAACAATTAGCGACTTCCGCCAGCCCACCAAACTTGCTCTGTATAAACATATTGACCATTACCGAACGCAGCTTGTACATTAGGATTAGTCGTAGTTTCAGAATTACCGTATGGCAAACGAACTGGGAATTTATTAGGATTTTTCAATTCAACTAAATTTTCACCAAGTGCTTTCCAACGACGAATGTCGTTATACATTTCAGTAGATTCGCCTGAAGCTCCTGAGAAAGCAAGATACTTTTGAACAGCTATCTCTTTTAATGGATTAGCTTGGAACAATGGTTTAACCGAATTGTCAAAGTAGTCTTCTATCTCAGCTGTAGTAATATCAGCCGTAGTTTCTGTAATACCTCCATAATTCATCACAGTAGGCGCTACAAGAGCAGCTTCAACTGATTTTTCAGAATTTTTGATTGCTGCAGTAACAGCTTCTTTAAGCACGCCTTCGATAGTAGAAGCCCCTTTATTCAAACGCTGCATAGCTTCTGCTTTCAAGAATAATAATTCGTGATAACTCATTAACTGTGTAGATGCAGTTTGCGAAAACACAAATGTAGACGTCAAATAGTGATACTGTAATGGATCATTCTGACCATTTACCGCTAATAAATTATAGCTATCACTACCCGGTGTGATGTCACCAACTTGCATCCAGTCAGCATTCGTAAAATTACGTCTTAAACGAGGGTCGTTTCTTTCAATAAATTTGTCCGCAAGAGATTTACTCGCAGCAAGACCATCACGTGACCATTGGAAATCGAATAATGGATTCAAGTTTTGAGAATTATACACATTGAATGCTGCTTCATCTGCTACCGAAGTAAATGATTTTTCAACATTAGCTAGTACATTGTTCAACGCAGCCGTTCTATCAGTAGCCGTATTTAATAAACGCATTTCATAACGCGCTTTCAAACCATATGCTAATTTAAGCCATTTCTCTGATCTACCTTTGTATAATAAATCATAATCAACGATAGCTCCAGAACCAGCTTTATCACCTTTAGGTAAGTTAACAATAGCTTGATCTAATAATGAGAACACCTCTTTATATAAGTCTTCTTGCTTATCTAACTTAGGCGTTTTATTGCCAAATACATCAAATGCTTCCGAATATGGAACATCACCGAACATATCTGTTAATAGGGCTAAATTGTACGCTGCTAATATTTGAGCGATACCCAATGTAGTATTATTACCAGCTTCAGCACCACCTTCTGAACTTTTAGCAATAGCAATTTTAGCATTTCTTAATGATGAGTAGATATTTCCCCAAGGATTCTCAAATGTAGAAGCCATAGCCGGTTGAGATTGTCTACGCTCAGCATCCCATAGTTGATTCGCTGTACCTACCTCATGCTCCACATAAGAAGATATGTACGTATTCAAGTCAGCTCCTACATTATAGAAAGCTGTACTTGTAATCACATCTGCTAAGATAAATTTAGCATTTACATCAGTTGGATTATTAGGATTGACATTTACTTCATCCATTATATCTTCTGAACAAGATGTAAAAGCTACAGGAGCAGCTAATAAACCTAATGCTACTAATTTTACAATATTTAATCTTAATTTCATTGTCTTAGAATTTAATATTTACACCAAAACCGTAAGATGATGTTCCTGGTAATGAGAAACGCTCAAATGCACCACTCATATTAGTGTTACCTTGTGAAACTTCTGGATCATATCCTTTTAGCTCTGACCATAAGATGATATTACGTGCAAAAGCATTTACATCAACTTTGAATTTTGAAGAAGAATAAACTGGGTAACCTAATGAAACTTCTCTTAATTTCACGAAAGATGTTCCAAATACAGATGATTCAGAAACGATATTCTTTCTATCAAAATATGTATACGCTTTTGATGGATCAATCAAGATATCATTAGTTTCATATACACCTGGAGCCACTTCTTTCACTGCAGCTTCTTCGAATAAGAATGGATTTCCATCTCTAAAATCAACAGATTTTTGTGTAACACCATAATAATCTAAGATACCAGCTGTACCATGATACATTTGACCACCATTTTTCCAATCAATAGTTGCTGATAATCTTAATTTCTTGTATTCAGCTGTAGTATTGAAGCCTAATAAGAATTTAGGAGATACTGTACCGATTACTTTCTCTTCACCAGCCTGAGGCATACCATCTGCGTCTACGACGATTTGACCAGCATCATTTCTCAAATAAGATACACCGTAGATTACAGGGAATTTTGCACCGATACCTGCACGGATCTGTGGCTCTACGAATCCTCCTAAGAAGATAGAGTTTACACCTTCTGCTAGTTCATCTACGTAATTATCAATCTTGGTAAAGTTCAGTGTAAAATCCCATTTGAAGTCACCTTCACGGAATGGAGCTACATTTAAAGTTGCTTCATGTGCGTTAGTATGGATACGACCACCATTAGTTACCAAGCTTGAATAACCTGTAGAACCTGCCAATGGAACTGAAAAGATTTGATCTTTCACATTTTGACGTGAGAATGTATAGTTCAAATTCACTAAGCCTCTCCAGAAAGTCAAATCAGCACCCAATTCATATGACTCTGTATTTTGAGGTTTCAAGTTTGGATCATAAATCGTCGAACTAGGCGTATACGCTACGATTGAATTATTACCTGCTACAATAGGATAGATAATTGGTGTACCAGATGAGAATCCACCTCCATATGCAGGAATTGAGTAGTATGAGTTGAAGTAATCTCCAGCCTGACCTACTTGTGCATAAGAAGCTCTAATTTTACCAAAAGTCAACACATCATTTTGAAGAGCATCGATCTCCGTGAAGATGAAACCTCCAGAGATTGAAGGATAGAAGAATGATCTATTGTTTCTTGGCATTGACGAAACGATGTCATTACGTCCTGAAGCATTTAAGAACAACATATTCTTATAAGCTAATGAGATGTTAGCAAATGTACCTACCGAACGGAAGTCTCTCAAATCTTGACTTGCAGTATAAGTAGATGCATTGTTCATATTATTCCAACCAGCGAAGTTGAAGTTAGAACCAAATGCATAATCTTGACGACGATTTCTATTACGGATTTCATTACCTACTAATGCATCAAAAGTGAAATCATCATTGATCTTCCAATTATACATTGCTGTAGCTAATGAATTAATCTCTGTAGAAGAAACGTGGTAGTTTTCGATTTGACCTTTAGCGTTGGCATGACCGTAACCCCAATTATCTGTGTAATTTGTTGTATACGAATCTGCCCCTAATTGATATTTCAACGTTAACTTCTGATTGTCAGCTAAGTCTGTAGCATATTGCACATATCCATTACCGAAGAAGCGCTTGTTATCTTCTGAGAAAATATTATTTTCTGTAGCCCAGTACACATTATCGAAACCTGATGTAGGACGGTAATTATTTTGTGAATATGGATTTCCTGCCACATGCGAAGGAATCCCTGCTAAATCATAAGAAGCTGGAGCTCCATATAATGTCGCTATAATACCGTTATTAGCACCAGTTTGTTTCGTTAACTTAGAGTTGATATAGTTACCCGAGAAACCTGTAGTCCACTTATCTGAAATATTAAGTTCTGCTGCCAACTTAGCCGTATAGCGATCAAGACCTGTTGACGGAACGATACCATCAGCATTAGTAGCACCTAATGAGAATGAATAATTACCTTTTTCAAAGCCTTGTACAATATTTAATGAATTGTTAAGCGTTTTACCAATATTAAAGAAATCTTTAGCATTAGTATACGATTGAGGTGTAGCCCAAGGATCCAAACCTGCTGCTGCGCGCTGTGTTACGTAGTATTTACCAGCAGTATTTATACCATTAGCTTGTGCTGCTGTTGAATAATCGTTAACTGTATTACCACCGTAGTTAGCATTATCAGCTAATGAATTAATTTCTGGACCCCAAGATAATGATGAAGTTGGACTGTAGTTACCGTTACTACCTTGTGCATATTTAGATTGGAAATCCGGCAACACGGCTACTTTATCAAAAGATACATTTGATGTAAAGCCGATTTGCGCTTTATTTCCTGCACCCTTCCCTTTTTTCGTCGTGATGATTACTGCACCATTCGAAGCACGCATACCGTACAATGCTGAAGCAGCTTGACCTTTTAAGATATTGATACTTTCGATATCATTCGGATCAATGTCCAAACCTCTTGATGCATAGTCAGAACCTGATACAGAGTTGCCCGTAGAGATATCGTTACCTGATGTAATAGGCAATCCATCAACTACGTATAAAGGTGAGTTGTCTCCTGAGAATGAACGTGCACCACGAATAGTAATTTTCGCCGAAGCACCAGGCATACCCGATGATGGAGTTACTTCCACACCTGATACCTTACCTTGTAAAGCTGTAGCTAAGTTACTGTTTGATGCTTGAGTTAATTTATCAGCTTTTACTTCTTGAGTCGCATAACTTAAAGCTCTCTTCTCTCTAGAGATACCCATCGCTGTTACTACAACTTCTTCCAAAGCATTGTCTTCAGATTCCAATACTACTGAAATCACAGACGATGTACCTATAGAAACACGTTGTGTAGTATATCCAATGTAAGAAACATTTAAAGTTGCACCTACAGGAGCTTGTAAGGTAAAATTACCTGATTCATCAGTTTGTGAAGCAGTTGTAGTACCTACCACAGACACAGAAACACCAGAGATTGGCGAGCCATCTGTTGCAGTCACTTTACCACTCACTTGACGATTTTGCGCGTATGTTGAACTTGCGATACAAGCCAGCGCAAACATAGTACTGAGTAATTTTTGTTTCATCTTGCTATATAATTATTTAATAAGTTGCTTATTAAACCATACAACATCAAGATCCAGCACATTACAAAGAATGTATTTTTTATTGAGTATCAATAAGCTAAATCAAGAAATGCATTGGCATGCCTTTCAATCATTAGATCAAATAATTAGGAGAGTTAAGTCCGGCAGTTAACAATATTTAACATTCGGGGTAGCAAATGTAGATAAACTAGTTGTTATTGCAAATTTTTTAACAAAAAACATAATACATTGTTATTATAAAACATTTAAATTATCGTTTTTAAAAATTGTTGAAGATATGTAACTAACAACAAACTTCGAAAAATTAGACACTATACAGAATTTTATTCCTAAAAGTTAATTGATAGCAAAATTTACATTTATGGAAGAAGAAAAGACTAATTAGCCCTACAAAATGCTGTATTCATGTAACAAACTTTCTATCTTTGTATTATGAGATTTGATATCATCACTGTACTCCCTTCATTGTTAGAGAGTCCATTTGCACATTCTATATTACAACGCGCTCAGAAAAAAGAGCTTGCAGAAATACATGTTCATAATCTTCGTGATTATTCTACACACAAACAGCGATCAGTTGATGATTATCCTTATGGTGGTGGATCAGGAATGGTTATGCAAATTGAACCTTTCGCTACATGTATCGAGAAGTTACAAAGTGAGCGAACATACGACGAGATTATATATATGACACCAGATGGCATTACGCTTAATCAAGAGATTGCTAATGAATTATCCACAGGTGGAAATGTCATTATTTTGTGTGGTCATTATAAAGGAATAGACCAAAGAATTCGTGATGTTTTTGTTACAAGAGAAATTTCTATTGGAGATTATGTACTTTCGGGTGGAGAATTACCTGCAGCTATATTGGTAGATGCCATTGTTCGTCTTATTCCAGGCGTTTTGTCGGATGAGACTTCAGCATTGTCGGATTCTTTCCAAGATGGCTTGTTAGATGCACCTATCTATACTAGACCGGCTGAATGGAGAGGACATAAGGTACCAGACGTTCTTCTTAGCGGTCATGAAGCAAAAATCAATGCATGGCGTGACGAGCAACAGCTAAAGCGCACGCAAGAAAGAAGACCTGATTTACTGAATGACTAACAAAAAACAAGATAATTTGTTTTTTTATCAAAAAAAGTTGACAGATTGAAAAAATATAATAAATTTGTAATATACAAATGACAACAATATACGCAAATACAAACTGGTGGTGGCTTGATACAATACGTGTCGGGGACTCTTTTGTTTTGTGTTAATCATAATATTTCATAATCAACCAAAACCATTTTGAAAAGTTGCCCGACGAGAATCTCGTCGTGCTTTTTCTTTAAACGCTAAATTCAATACTAAAATGACATATTCATTCAAAACGAATTACAAAAAAATATTAGCTGACACCACTACACCGGTCAGTATATATTTACGGTTGAGAGATTCTTTTCCGAATAGCTTGTTGTTAGAAAGTTCGGAATATCACAGCCGTGACAATAATATATCGTATATATGTTGTCAACCTATAGCGGGTATTAAATTGGACGAACATGAATTACGCATTTCGCTTCCTAATCAACCAGAGCAAATAAAAAAAGCGTCCGATATTCATCTGAAAGAAGAAGTATCCGCATTTAGACAAAACTTCCAGAGCACTGAAATCACAGATGTAAATGTAATCTCGAATGGGTTATTTGGCTATTTCACATTTGATGCCATCGAACATTTTGAAGATATTAAACTTACAGCTGAACTACGCGAAGATCGTAAGATTCCTTTTTTACAATACCATATTTATAAATATGTTATTGCTATCGATCATTTTAGAAACCAACTTTACATTTTCGAAAATCTACTAGAAGATGAAGAGTCGGATCTAGAACGCATGGAATACCTTATCCAAAATAAAAACTTCCCTGAATATTCATTCCAAATTAAAGGTGCTGAAACTTCGAATATGACAGACGAGGATTTTAGAAACTTAGTGGACAAAATGAAAACACATATCCGTCGTGGCGACGTCTTCCAGATCGTTCCATCTCGAGGATTCGCAACACCTTTTCAAGGTGATGAGTTCAACGTATATCGCGCACTTAGATCCATCAATCCATCGCCTTATTTATTCTATTTTGACTATGGAGATTTCAAATTATTTGGATCATCGCCAGAAGCACAGTTGACTATCAAGAAAAAAGAAGCTACGATATACCCTATTGCGGGGACATTTAAGCGCACAGGCGACTTAGAAGAAGATGAAAAAATTGCTGAAGCACTAAAAAATGACCCAAAGGAATCTGCAGAGCATGTCATGTTGGTTGATCTAGCGCGAAATGATCTAAGCAGACACTGTCACCATGTAGCTGTAAAGTCCTACAAAGAAGCTCAATACTATTCTCATATTATCCATTTAGTCTCCAAAGTTTCTGGAACGCTACATGATGATGCCAATCCATTTGATGTCGTAGGCGATACATATCCAGCAGGCACACTTTCTGGAGCTCCTAAGCATATGGCACTGACATTAATCGATAGATATGAAGGTATGCAACGTTCGTTCTACTCAGGTGCATTGGGGTATATGGGATTCAATGGAGATTTCAATCATGCAATCATAATTCGATCTTTTCTGAGTAAAGGAAACGTATTGAACTACCAAGCAGGAGCTGGGATTGTATTAGATTCTGATCCTGAAAAAGAGTTGCAAGAAGTTAATAACAAAATCGCTGCACTACGCCGTGCTATCGAACTAGCTGAGACATTATAAGAGGTATATATCATGAATAAAAAAATATTAGTAATCGACAATTACGATTCCTTTACCTATAATCTGGTTCACCTCTTACAAGAGCTAAATCAAGAATATGAAGTTATTCGTAATGATAAATTTGAATTAGATTATGTAGATCAATTCGATAAAATATTATTATCTCCAGGACCAGGAATACCAGAAGAGGCCGGTTTATTAATGGATGTGATTCATAGATATGCCGCTACCAAAAGCATTCTAGGTATTTGCCTAGGTCAACAAGCTATTGCTGAAGCATTCGGAGGAAAGCTATTTAACCTTCCAAAACCTCTCCATGGAGTAGCAAGTGGAATTATAATCACAGACGAATCAGAAAAATTATTTCAGGGCTTTCCAAAAGATTCAAAAATTGGACGTTATCATTCATGGGCAGTAGAAAGCGAATCTTTACCATCGTGTATCAAAGTGACTGCAGTAGATGAAAATGGTATCATTATGGCACTATCACATACAGAATATGATGTAAGAGGTATGCAATTTCATCCAGAATCTGTCCTGACAGACAATGGTAAAACTCTTATTGCTAACTGGTTAAAATAAGCTCAAATGACTATACTTGACAAAATTGTAGAAAAAAAACGTAATGAGGTCGCTGACGCTAAAGCTAAGGTAACTTTATCAGAATTACAACAATATCCCCTATTCAGTAGGACTTGCTATTCATTAGCAGAATCTGTAAAACATCCTGAACGAACTGGAATAATAGCTGAGTACAAAAGAGCATCGCCCTCAAAAGGTTTGATTAACGGAACATCTACTGTACAAGAAGTCGTAGCAGGATACCAACTTGCTGGCGCATCGGCTATTTCTGTATTGACTGATCCAGATTTTTTTCAAGGATCTTTAGCAGATTTGACAGCTGCACGTGAGGTATTAACTATCCCCCTATTGCGCAAGGAATTCATTATAGACACCTACCAAATCGCTGAAGCTAAAGCATATGGGGCAGATATTATATTACTAATAGCTGCTTGCCTAACACTTGATGAAGTAAAGGAATTTTCAGCCTATGCAAAATCACTAGGCCTCAATGTATTATTAGAGGTACACAACGAAGAAGAGTTGATGAATAATCTAGTTGATCATATCGATGCCATAGGAGTCAACAATCGTAATCTTAAAGATTTCTCTGTATCGCTAGAGCATTCTTACGACCTAGTCAATAAAATACCTAATAGCTACGTTAAAGTTTCTGAAAGTGGAATCGCTAATCCAGCGACAATTAATGCGTTAAAAGCTAGTGGATTCAATGCTTTTCTGATAGGTGAAAATTTTATGAAAACGGAAGATCCTAGCGCTGCAATTCACAAGTTTGTTGCAGAACTTATATAAAATAGAAACGGGATAATTAATAATAAATTATCCCGTTTCTATTTTAGTGACTTCCAACGTGAACCTCAAACTTAAGTTTCAAAACATCTGTTCCAGGAAACGGAATCAGCTCATCATGGCGAATTAAGTCTTTTAATTCAATTTTTTCTTTGGTAGATGCATCCGCTAATTTTCGCAATACAAATGTTAGTCGCTGTGTCTCTTTTGCATTTTGCTCACCAATTGTAAAATAAGACAATATACCTGTTAATTCATACTTGTTCGATGTATTCGTCGATTCACCATTACCATAAACCAAGTCTCTTGGATAAAAAATAGCACCTTGTTGATTATTTTGCTCTCCATTCACGTGTAGTTTATTACCTATCAAGAAAGCCTTATATGAATTTGCAACTTCCCTGCTTGCGATAAATTCATCTTGAATCTCTTTATTATCAAAATCATATACTTTCAATTGCATTTTATATACGACATCTGCTTCTAAATGCAAATGACCATTCTCTTCCGGATGCCCATTACTATCAAACTTTACAACAATAGACTCTTTTTCGACACCTTTGGATATTCCGTGAAAGTGATCTCCATGTGGTGTTACATCTTCACTCATAGCCGTGATGATCAGTTCAGATCGCTGAATACCTTGCTGAGGCACTACGTCATCCTTTGCATCCGAACATGATGTAAACAATACACCTACAATAGCTAAATAACCTAAATAATTCTTCATTTTTCTTTTCATAAAATTTCCTTTGTTAAAACATTAAAAGCAACAATGTTGCAAATATAAGAATAAAACAATCATATGCAACAATGTTGCTTTTAAAAAAATTAAAATTTATATGTACTTTTGTGCTATGTCAGTGAAAATTGGTGAAAATATAGATTTAGGTGACTTTCCGTTATTGTTAGCACCTATGGAAGATGTAAGTGACCCTCCATTCCGTTACGTATGTAAACAGAATGGTGTGGATATGATGTATACCGAATTTATTTCTTCGGAAGGATTGATTCGTGATGCAGCCAAATCACTGCAAAAGTTAGATATTTTTGAATATGAACGCCCTATCGGTATACAAATATTCGGTGGCGACATAGAGAGTATGCGCAAGTCTGCAGAAATATGCTCTGCGGCAAGACCTGACTTGATCGATATCAACTATGGATGTCCGGTAAAAAAAGTAGTATGTAAAGGTGCAGGATCATCACTATTGCAAGATATCGACAAGATGGTGGCGATGACTAAGGCTGTCGTAGAAGCTACAAACTTGCCTGTCACTGTAAAAACTAGACTAGGCTGGGATGATAATACGAAGAATGTATACGAAGTAGCCGAACGTCTTCAAGACGTAGGTATTAAAGCTTTGGCTATTCATGGGCGTACTCGAGCTCAACTATATAAAGGTCAAGCCGACTGGTCAATGATTCGTGATGTGAAGCAAAACCCTCGTATCAAAATACCAATTTTTGGAAATGGAGATGTTGATTCAGTGGAAAAAGCAATTGCTTGGAGACAAGAGTATGAGGTGGACGGTATCATGATAGGTCGTGCTGCCATTGGATATCCATGGATTTTTAGAGAAATAAAACACTTCTTCGAGACAGGCGAACACCTAGCTGGTCCTACTATAGCTGAGCGCGTAGATGTATGTAAGACACATCTTACCAAATCTATAGAATGGAAAGGTGATAAGACAGGAATATTTGAGATGCGTAGACATTATGCAAATTACTTCAAAGGAATACCAAACTTTAAAGAGCACCGCATCAAGCTAGTAGGTCTAAATACTTACGAAGATATTCTCGAAGTTTTAGAAGATATTAAGCACAATTTCGTTGAAGAAATCGCTTAAAACAAAAAACTCATCCAATGATGGATGAGTTTTTTGTTGTATAAATTATTTTCTCTTTATAAACTGCAACACATCAGTTCTCTCCTTCCATATAACACCAGAAAGAAATAAAATCAATATAGAGTTTCCTATCCAAATATTCGTGTCAAATATATAGAATATAAGACCTGAAGCAATCACTCCTATTAAAATATAACTTATGTTCTTTTGGGTATGGTAAGGAATTGGATAATTACGCTGCCCCCAAAAGTAAGACAATACGACCATTATTATATAAGCTACGGTAGTCGATAGACATGCTCCCAAATATGAATAAGTTGGAATAAATAGAAGATTCAAAACTATTGTAATCATTGCACCTATACCCGAAATATACAATGCATATCTCGTTTGATCTGACAGCTTATACCATACGGAGAGATTCATATATATACCTAATAGCACATTGTTCAAGAGTAGTATCGGTATAATAAAAAGCCCTGACCAATACGCATCAATCTGATCACCTTTACCCGAAATAAAATATTTTAGCCAATCGATGTTCGCACAAATACCGACCATGACGATCACCATGATGATAATGAAATAATCCATGATAAGTGCATAAGTCTTACCTGCATTTTTATCTTTTGCATGTGAAAAGAAAAATGGTTCAACTCCCAATCGAAATGCCGTCACAAAAAGATTCAAAAATATCGCCAACTTAGCTACAGCCCCATATACGCCCAATTCATCCTCACCAACAGTGCCAGGCACTAAACTTGGGAACATCATTTTATCTAAATGTTCATTGATGATAAAAGAGATATTTGCTATGAGAATAGGGAAACTATAATAAAGCATTTGCTTCATCATAGCCTTATCAAAGTCAAATCTAAATCCAAGGATCTGCGGTGTTAAAAGCACAAGTGTACTTACACTAGCGATAAGATTAGCAAGAAAGACATATCCGATCCAGCCTTGTACAAACCATCCTTCTGCAAACTGTTTCCAAAATAATGATCCTTCTATCCAACTTGGTAAACCAAATAAGAAAAATAAATTTGCACCAACAAGAATAAATATATTGAGTAACTTGATAAAACTGTAACGTAATGGCCGTCCCTCCGCGCGCAATTTGGCAAAAGGAACTACAGCTAAAGCATCTGCAGCTAATATCACACCGAAATACTTTACGAATAAGGTATACTCTGCAGCAGTACTGCTGGAGCTATTGGAAGCCAACCAGCCGCCAATCGAACTCGCAAAAACAAAAATAGTCAACACAAAGACTATACTTGCTAAGACCGTAATTATAAAACTATTATTAAAGACTCGAGACTTCTCGCTATTTTCTACTCGATTGAGATATCGAAAGAAGGTCGTTTCCATACCAAATGCTAGAATAGCATTGATAAGTGCTGCGTAGGCGTATAAATTCGTAAATACACCATATACAGCTGGATTACCTAGGCTTCGTGTGTAGATTGGAGTCATTATGAATCCAATCATACGCGTCACTACAGTAGTCATACCGTAGATAATCGTATCGGAAATTAGTTTTTTTATAGTAGACACAATAGGTTAGCTATTTTGCACGCTTTAGCACAACAAAGTTTTTGAACTCTTCTAAGACATCAGCCTGATGTATCTGTATATCCGTCACTTCAGCACCTTCAGGTCCTTCTTTACAGAAATCAATAAAAGCACCTAATTCAAAAGTATCGCCCTCTGCTTCAATAAATACAGAACCATCAGGCTGGTTTCTCACATAGCCTTTTACGCCTAACTGATCTGCTACTGCTTTTGTAGCTGCACGAAATTGTACACGTTGTACCTTACCTTTTACAGTGATATTCAAATGTTTCATCAGAGCAAAAGTACGTAATATATATATTAGACTATACGCTCAAGTGTGACATTATCGTCTAATATGAAGTTTTCCATATTTTTCAATAATACTAATCCAGGGCTCTTGCCGACTTCAATCGTCCCGATCTTATGGTCCAAATTAAGTGCACTTGCTCCATTGATTGTAGCCCACTTGATAGTATTTAGGAAATCTAGTTTAGGAAAGTGTTTGTGTAAAACCTTCAACTCATCAAGGATACTCAACGTATGATTAGAAGCTAAACTATCTGTACCAATCGCTAGTGACACTTGATTATCATTAAGTAAATCAACTTTTGGCAGCGATTTTTCGATATACAAATTTGCATTAGGACAGAGACACATAGTCACCTTTCTACCCATACGACGTATGAAGTCAATATCTTTCACCGAGGTAAAAGTATTATGTACGAGCATTGTCTTGTTTTCTTTTGGCAGCAAGTTAAGATACGACTGAATAGAATTTCGTGCTTGAGCCTTGATCGTATCCAATGGGATACCCATTTTATCATAAAACTTTAAAAAATCACCAGTCTTATATCTAAATAATTTATTCTCTTCTTCAGATTCCTGATTATGAATAGAGATAATATTATTACTCTGAATGGAGTTTTTAAATGTTTTAAAAAGGCTTTTAGAACATGAATATGGAGCATGAGGAGTAATAGAAGCATGTGTGTGATCAAAGTGAAATTCTACATCACGTGCATCATCAATATTTTGCATATGCTCTTCCTCTCTTAAAGAGATTATTTCTACAAAAGTATGATATAAGATTTTGCTATTCTTTTTAATATACTCAGATATGGTAGTGTTCACATGATCGCCGACTGCTTGTATTCCTTGTTGGTACATGTATTCATCAGCTTGTTTCATTGCCTGTTGGATGACTTCCTCATCTTGCATACGATTTTGAACAACCTGCCCAATAAAGTTAACAAGTCCTGTATGCACAGGAATCTTGCCCAACATATGAGATAGCTCTAAATGACAATGTGCATTGACAAACCCAGGAATAAGGACTCCCTGCAATTTTTGCACTCTAGATTGCGGAGGGACAGATAATCGATCATAAATCCCTACAATCTGGCTATCACTATCCACGCCTACTACTCCATTAGGAATAGGTTCAGAAC
The DNA here is from genome assembly GCA_045629405.1 of Sphingobacterium sp. Lineage (GTDB taxonomy): Bacteria > Bacteroidota > Bacteroidia > Sphingobacteriales > Sphingobacteriaceae > Sphingobacterium. Next base: position 20,268 of record JAZQRD010000180.1, read on the forward strand.
TAACTGGAATAATATAATCTGCTGAATAATAGCTTATCATTAATGAAAGTGTAAAATGGGGCTAGTATATATAGAATACTAATAGTTACTGTAATTTCATACAAATTTAAAAATCTAAAGGATATAAACAATATTCCCGAAAAATAATTATGTAACAATTGATTAACTTAATAATTAAAAATAATTAGTTAGATTTGAGGCATCGAATAGGGGTGCCTTGTTTTTTGTAACACAAATACGGGCTGAGATTATACCCAGTCTTTTTCGCTATAACTGACGATAGTGAATAGACGCACCTGATCTGGATAATGCCAGCGTAGGGAAAGGGCGGTTAAATGTAACGCTATTGTAACCCCTTGCAATAGTATGTTTAACTCAAATTATACGTTTTATTTTTATGTTCAAGCAGATCTGTACCACTAGTGTACTATGCATCGTAGCTTCATTAAGCTATGCTCAACAACAAGTTCGTGTCAAGATAATTGATACGGAAGGAAGAAATTTAATTGGCGCTACTGTAACAAGTAATAACCAAATCAAAGAGACAAACCAACAAGGAATAGCCACCTTAGAGTTGTCAGAAAAATCTTCAAAGAATATTGCCGCACGCTATATCGGATATCTAACCGCAAATAGCACATGGGACGCGAAGTCAACTGAGCTTACTATTATTTTATCAAAATCTTATCTACAGGCTGATGAAGCCTTAGTAGTAGCTACACGTGCAAAAGAAAATGCTGCTACTACTTTCAAAAATATAAGTAAGGAAGAACTAAAGAAAAACAACTTAGGACAAGATATTCCGTACCTACTAGATCAAACACCCGGTGTGATTATTGGTTCCGATGCTGGTGCAGGTGTAGGATACACCAATATGACTATACGCGGATCAGACAACCAACGCATCAACGTCACACTGAATGGTATACCTTTGAATGATGCGGAAAGTATGGGATCATTCTTTATCAATATTCCCGACTTTGCATCCAGTGTAGAAAGTATACAAGTCCAACGAGGTATTGGGACATCAACTAATGGAGCTGGCGCTTTTGGTGCCTCCCTAAATATCCAAACTGGTGCATTAGAGTCTAAACCATATGCTGAATTAAATAACTCATTTGGAACATATAACACCATTAAAAATACAGTCAAAGCTGGAACAGGACTAATTCAGAACAAGTATGCTTTCAACACTCGTCTATCCCGTATCGCTTCAGATGGATACGTAGAACGTGCTTCGTCCGACTTGAAATCATTTTATGTAGACGGCGGATTGTACACGAACAAACATACTTTGAAAGCAACCGTCTTTTCAGGAAAAGAAAAAACCTACCAAGCTTGGTATGGCACTCCAGAACCACTACTCACTGGTGATAAAGTACTATTAGAGAAATATGCTAATGAAGCCTTCGGATTATATAGTGGATCAGAATATGATAGATTAATGCAAGCTGATCGTCGTTACAATTACTATAACTACGACAACCAGACAGATAATTACACGCAAACGCACAGCCACTTGCAATACAGCAACATCATCAATGAAAAGTTGAAATTTAATACAGCATTACATTATACGAAAGGAGCTGGCTATTACGAAGAATATAGAGAAAATAATAAATTTTCGGATTACAACCTGCCTAATGTTGTTGTTGGAGACGAGACCATTAGTCGAACAGATTTAGTAAGACAACGCTGGCTTGACAATCATTTTTATGGGTTAGTGTACTCCCTCGATTACAAAATCAAATCGAATTGGAATATCATTGCTGGCGGTGGATACAACCAATATATAGGAGATCACTACGGCAAAGTGATATGGGCAAAATATGCCTCTACATCACAGATCGGTGATAAATATTACTTGAACGATGCACAAAAAAATGATTTTAACATTTATGTAAAAACAGATTACCGCGCTAACAAATGGTTGTTTAACGTAGATGTACAATATCGAAATGTCTATTACAAAGCCAAAGGCGATGACAATAAAGTAAAAGCTATCAACTTTAAAGATAACTTAAACTTTATCAATCCTAAATTAGGTCTAACGTATTTTGTAACGCCACTATCTAACCTTTACGCCTCATATGCATACGCAAGCAAAGAGCCTGTGCGTAAAGATTACATTGAGAATCCACGAAATACCTTTCCTAAACCAGAGCGCATGCAAAATATTGAATTAGGATACCGTTTTTCGAATGATGTTTTTAATCTAGGCACGAATTTCTATGCGATGCTCTATAAAGATCAGCTAATCCCGACGGGATCATTAAATGATACAGGTGCTGAACTAAGAATGAATATTCCTAAAAGTCATCGTATAGGTATAGAAGTAGATGCGGGATGGCGAATCAGTGATAAACTGTCGTGGTTAGCAACTGCTGCTATTAGCGACAACAAAATATTCGATTTCATCGAATATTATCAAGTTTACGATAGCGATTGGAATTGGCTAAGAGAAAAGTCTCAAAACTTAGGCAATACTAAGATTGCAAAATCGGCTGCTGCTATTTTCTCCAATAACTTTAGCTATAGACCGATAAATAAATTAGAATTTAGCCTTTTGTCCAAATATGTTTCAAGACAATATCTTGATAATACAGAAGCTAAAGAGCGTTCAATTGCACCCTATTTTATCAATAATATGCGCGCAACTTATTCTTTTGCAGCGTTAGGTTTGCAACAAATTGACTGTAATCTACAAGTAAACAATATATTCAACAGGGAATACAGTACTAGCGGATACACATGGGGACAAAAATTTGAGAATCGCAACGAAAGAGATTATTACAATTTCTATAGTCCACAAGCTACTCGACATCTATTACTAGGATTCAATATTAGATTTTAATTTTTCAAAAGCCATTCACATAGTAATGGCTTTTGTCATTCTAACAAATCCTTTTTACTTTTAAGCCATGCGAGCAGTAATACAACGTGTGACACATGCATCATGTACAGTAGATAGCACAGTCACAGGACAGATAGAGCAAGGTTTATTAATTTTATTGGGTGTAGAAGATGAGGATACGACTGATGATATGCAGTGGTTAGCACAGAAATTTGTTAACCTTCGTATCTTTTCAGATGATCAGGGATTAATGAATAAATCTATCCAAGATATAGATGGAAATATATTATTGATTTCTCAATTCACCCTTTTTGCACAGACAAAAAAAGGAAATCGTCCATCATTTATTCGCGCTGCCCGACCAGATAAAGCTAAGCCGATGTATGAAGAGATGGCAACTTATCTAAGCAACCTATTAGGTAAGCAGGTGCAGTTAGGAATATTCGGAGCTGATATGAAAATTGACCTTCGCAATGATGGTCCAGTGACTATCATGATGAATACGAAAGACAAAGAGAATTATTAAAATGATAAGCTTTAGATTTTTATTATGTGTGCTATTTCTTAGTTTATTTACATCTAGGGGACAAGATATGAGGCTAATAGAATATCTAGAAGCAAAAGAAATCTATAAAGATTTTATATCTACTCACAGTAATTTTCACCAAACTAAACACCATTCGCTACATTACCTCAAATGGGGAAAAGATACCGACCCTGCTATACTTTGGTTACATGGTAGTTATTCCAATGCGATAGAAATCGAACCATTCGCGAGCGATCTCCTAAATGCAAACTTTCAAGTCCTCTCAGTCGACTATTATGGTCATGGGTTAACACAAGCTTTGCATCACCAACATTCTTTAGAAACATTATTAGATGGCATATCAAGTTTACTTAACGATTTAAAAATTGATAAAGTCATCATAGGTGGTTTCTCCAGAGGTGGATATATTGCATCTAGTTTTTATGACAAATATCCTGATAAAGTAAAAGGACTACTATTAGAAGATGGCGGAGTTAGTCCATTCCTAAGTTTTCTCCAGACAAAAAATGAGGAAGAGTTGAAGTCTTTTGCAACAGAAGATTTAAGTCTCCGACCAAAAGCATTATTTGAGATGTATGATACAGAAATAGACGCATATTATGCTATTCGCGAATTCAGTGATACATCAAGGAGTCAATTATTTAAGAATTTATTTTTCATAAGACAACATCAAAACAAGTACAAAATATACAGTGGTCAAGACACTATTTACGGAATGGAGTCTTATCAAAGCTTAAAAAAACTAATGCAAGCCGAACTGTATGCTAATCCTTTTGCAAACGACTTGATGCTAAAAGATTATTACAGCATCATCAATAATAGTAAAATACCAGTTTTACTCATGGAAGCTTGTTCGCAAGACGATCAATTCGATGATGTGTTATATTATCAAAATTTAGATAACAAAAAATTGATTCATAAAAGATTCTATAAATCTTCACATCATATAAAATATGAAGAACCTATAGCTTTTACTGAAGCCATCCAATCATTCTTAAAAACAATATTCTAATGACTATTAAAGAAGCACAAGATATCGTAGACAAGTGGATAAACACGACAGGTGTTCGTTACTTCAATGAATTGACAAATACAGCCATGCTCATGGAAGAAGTTGGTGAAGTAGCACGTATCATGGCACGCCAATACGGTGAACAGTCTTTCAAAAAATCAGATAAAGAAGTTAATCTTGCTGATGAGATGGCCGATGTACTATTTGTTCTGATTTGTCTAGCTAACCAGACAGGAATAGATTTGACGGAAGCTCTTGAGAAAAATCTAGAGAAGAAGAATATGCGTGATGCAGATCGACACAAAAACAATGAAAAGCTTAAATAGATATGCGACGGCAAAAGAAAGACCTACAAAACATATTGTAGATCTTTCTTTTTTATTTTTTAAGTTTAATTTCTGCGACTAGCGGTAAGTGGTCTGAAGCATACGGTTCATCTATGGTATGATATTTTTTCCATTTGAATTTGCTGTGTTTGCTAACCATGATATAATCGATTTCTTTGGTTGCATTGACATTAGGAAAAGTCGGCATCTTTTTCTTAGTATAACGCTCAAAGAACTCTTCCAAAATATGAATTGGCTTCGTATCAGGTTCAGCATTTAAATCGCCGACTAAAATCAATGGACGGCTATACAATTCGCCTAATTCATTAATATATTGAGCTTGTGCAATTTTATTTTCTTCTTTCAAATCTAAGTGTGTGTTAGCAATAGAGAAGCTTTTGCCTGAAGGCAGTTCGATATCTACAATAGCTAAGGAACGATTTTCGCTCTTGACTACCATAGGTAGATCATAGCGACGTTTTCCTACAATCTTATGTTTCGTCAAAATCAACGTCCCATAAGCACCCTTCTCAAGATTAATACCTTTCGAAAAATAATAATCCATATTTGTAAGTTCCGCTAATTTGGTAGCTTGATTCTCTAAATTAGATCGAGAGACTTTTATATCGACCTCTTGGATACCAACGGCATCTACATCAGCATCGATTATCACTTTGGCAATAGCCTCCAAATCAATAAAACCAGGTTTTGATGGTGGATTTGCGTGATGAATATTGTAAGACATGACACGTATAGTCTGTGCAGACAAGCAAGAAATAAAGAATAGGCTTAAGCAAGTGAGTATGTAACGCATAAATTCATATTTTATGATGAATATACTTATATTTAACAAAAAAACGCAAGAATAACCTGTATTCATGAAAAAACTAGTTTACTTAGTCCTTATTTCTTTTATCGCTGTTGGATGCGCATCTAAGCAATCAATAACAGTAAGTAGTAAAGAAGAATTTGCTAATGGTGCAGTAGTCACTGCACACCCACTGTCTTCACAAGTCGGTGTCGATATTCTAAAAAAAGGTGGTAATGCCGTAGATGCAGCTATCGCTGTCAAGTTCGCTTTAGCAGTTGTATATCCTAATGCTGGAAATATTGGCGGTGGCGGATTCATGGTATACCGTAGTAACACTGGAGAGGTTAGTTCTTTAGATTTTCGTGAAAAAGCACCGAATACCGCTTTTAAAGACATGTACTTAGATAAAGATGGTAATCCTATCACTGATCTAAGTTTATATGGACAGCTAGCAGCTGGTGTACCTGGTGCAGTAGCTGGTATGGACGAAGCTTTTAAGAAATATGGCACACTCTCTTGGAAACAACTATTACAACCAGCTATAGAACTGGCAGAGAAAGGTTTCCCAATCACAGAACAACAAGCTGGCGAATTCAATCGTTATAAAGAAAGATTTCAAAAATATAATCCTAACGGGGCGGCCATTATCCGTGATACACCATGGAAAAAAGGAGATATTTTCGTACAAAAAGAATTAGCACAAACATTAAAGCGTATCGCTGAACATGGGCGTGATGGCTTCTACAAAGGTCAAACTGCTGATTATATCGTAGCAGAAATGAAAAGAGGCAATGGAATTATCACTCACCAAGATTTAGTAGACTATCAAGCAATTTGGCGTAAACCTATCATTGGTGAATATAAAGGGCATAAAGTTATTTCAATGCCTCCTCCATCGAGCGGTGGTGTTGCTTTAATGGCTTTATTACAATCCGTTGAAAAGTATCCGCTGTCTCAATGGGGATTCCAATCGGATAGTACGATTCGTGCTATGGTAGAGGCTGAACGTCGCGTGTATGCAGATCGTGCTACACACTTAGGAGATCCTGATTATTACAAAGTACCAGTGGAGCATTTGACAGATGCAGCTTTCAATCAAGCACGTATGGCTAAGGTCTCTTTAGCGAAGGCTACGCCATCTGACGAAGTTAAAGCTAGCAAATTCCCAGGGTATGAATCAGAAGAAACTACACATTACAGCATCGTAGATAAAGATGGTAATGCTGTATCACTTACGACCACTATCAATGGTTCATATGGATCATGCGTATGGGTGGATGGAGCTGGATTCTTACTTAATAATGAAATGGATGACTTCTCTGTGAAACCAGGTACGCCAAATATGTATGGATTGCTGGGTGGTAAAGCAAACGCTGTAGAACCAGGCAAACGTATGCTATCTGCTATGACTCCAACTATAATAGAAAAAGATGGTAAACTGAAAATGGTAGTAGGTACTCCTGGAGGATCTACCATTATCACTTCCGTATTCCAAACAATCTTAAATGTATTGGAGTTTGGGATGACAGCACAAGAATCTGTAAGTGCAGCCCGTTTTCACCACCAATGGAAACCTGACCGCATCGACGTAGAAGAAAAAGCTATCAGTGATTCTGTCAGACAAAGTTTAACTAAAGATGGATACACTATTTATAAAAGAGGTAATATTGGTCGTGTAGAGAACATCGTGGTATTGCCAAATGGCAAATTGCAAACTGGAGCAGATCATCGTGGAGATGATACAGCTTTAGGCTACTAATAGTCCAATAAAAACTTTATTCAAACTAAAAACCCCTACTTACGCTTAGTAAGTAGGGGTTTTTAGTTTTATGATTATTCTAAGAACTTATTATCGATTTGTTTTGTAGCTTTCGCACCTAATGATTTTAAGTTTTCAATACGTTTCACCACATTGCCTGATCCAGTGGAAAGCTTTTTCATAGCTTCGTCTTGTTTCTCTCCAGCCTTTTGGATGTATCCTTGAACTTGTTGCATATCCGTCAAAAAACCAACAAATTTATCGTATAAAGCTCCTGCCTCACGTGCTATCTCCAGCACATTACGATTTTGACGTTCTTGTTTCCACATAGCTGCGATAGTACGCAATGTGGCTAATAATGTTGATGGACTAACAATCACCACCCTCCTGTCCCATGCATCAGAGAATAAGTCGGCTTTATCCATGACAGCAAGACTCAACGCAGACTCAATAGGCATAAATAATAGCACGAAATCAGGTGAGTGAATACCATATAGATGCTGATAATTTTTAGCTGATAATTCTTTGACATGGTTTTCGATAGACTGAACATGTTGCTTCAGAAACAAAGCACGTTCTTCATCCGTTTCTGCGCTTACATAACGATCATAAGCCACTAGAGATACTTTAGAGTCTACGACCAACTGTTTATCATCTGGTAGATCAATAATAGCATCAGGTTGTAGTCGACGTCCATGCTCATCTTGAAAAGACGCTTGCAAACGGTACTCTTGGTCCTTCGTCAAACCAGAACGTTCCAGCACACGCTCTAATATAACTTCACCCCAGTTTCCTTGCTTTTTACTATCTCCCTTTAATGCACGTGTAAGATTATTCGCTTCATTTTTAATCTGTATACTCTGCTGCATTAGCTGCTCTACGACACCCTTGAGTACATTACGTTCAGCGGCCTCCTGATGATAAGTCTTCTCCACTTTATCCTCGAAACTCTTGATTTTATCTTTTAATGGATCGAGTATCGCTCCCAGATATTGATTATTTAACGCTGTAAATTTATCAGATTTCTCTTCCAATATTTTATTGGCCATTACTTGAAACTCTGCATTGAATTGAGCTTTGATACGGGTTATTTCAACTTTTTGCTCTTCAAACTTTTCTTGCTGCGCCTGTAAGTATGCATTTGTCCCTTCCAATGTTCTTTCTAAAGAAAGCCTATCTTGTTGTTCGCGTTCCAAAGCTTGTTTCAAAGCTACATTATCACGACTTATAAGTTCAGCTGTTTGACTTGCTTTAGCCACTTCTATAGCCAACTGCTGTTTTTCGCGTTCTATACGTTGAAACTCATCCACAGATACTGCACGTGCGTTTTTCCAAAGCAAGACACCCGTCGTGAGTACCAAAATAATGATTATTGCTATTAATAGTAATTCCATAATATATCATAAAAAATGGCCTTGATGGCCATAGGATTATTGTAATTTTTGATGTGTTTTCCACCACAGGTCTGGCATTTCACCTCCTACAGCTAATATATAGTCCTCATATCTGCACGGAACTAAATAAAATCGTTCATTGACAGAACGTGTCCCAAAATACGGTACCTGCATCCACCAACGATCCGATTTTTTACTTTTTACAAATACAAGCTCATGCTCTTCGTTCTCTAGTGGCGTACGATAGATGATATAGCTAGATTTAGGCACAAGAGGTGTATCGCTTTTACGATTGTAATACCCATCTATAAAGCACCAAATCATCTGCGAGACAAGCATACCTGTCTGCTCCAAAGGATCAAATGTAGGATTGAATTCATATATACCTACCGATGTACACTTGTCCGACATACCAGCATATCTAGCCAGTTGACATATTTCATTGCCATATAGTCCATTAGGCACTGCATTCGCATTGCCTGGTGCTTCTGAAGATCGAACTGCACCCATATCAAAACTAACCATATCAGCAGCACGAATGATTGGTTCTGCTTGATCCAATTTCCCTGTTATCACACCTACCCTTTGTGCATTGAAATAAAGTTTATCATACATATTAAGCGATTCTTTGCTTACAAAGTACGTCTGATATGCTATATTATTCAGATTAAATAAATAATCTGGTTGATGGAGGATGATATGATTTAGATAAGTATTTGAATTTACAGGAACGTCTTCGGTATGTTCTTGATCCAAATCAAATTTAGAATCAATCACGGCTACTTCTATTTTCTTACCCAAAACCTCATAGCCTTGATATTGTGCTAATGTTAAATCTTGGCCTCCGCCAATAATAATGGGTAGTATCTGAGCAGACAATAGTTCCTCTAATACCATACGCAATGCTGCATAGGTATCTGCAATGGTAGCTCCAGGTTTTATATTACCAAGATCGACAATCTTAGTATCATAGTCACCCACATATAATTCATATAGATGCTTACGAACAGCATTAGGAGATTTGGCAGTACCATTATTACCTACAGCACCTCTATCTTCCATCACCCCGACAATCGCAATGTGTGGCTTTAGGTCTTCTTCATCCCAACTAGGGAATTCGTCTATATTCATACGAACCACACCTCCGTATTGAGAAGCAAAATAAGAATCCTTAGCTGTAAAGTTTGCTAAAGTTATTGGTGAAAAGAAATCTGCTAAAGACATAACTTGAAGAAAATGATAATCCAGTAAAACTGAAACTATTTAATATAAGTAATTACAAATATGCATTTATTACCTTACTTTTGAAAAGATAAAGTATTCAAAAAATAATAACACGTGATTTTAGTAACAGGAGGCACAGGTTTTTTAGGTTCGAGATTAATCCAGCTTTTGATTGATCAAGGCAATGCACTAATTGCGATAAAAAGAGCTGAGTCAACAATTCCAGAAAAACTTAAATCCTCTTCTCTCATTCAGTGGGTAGAAGCTGATATTACAGATTACTTTGCTTTGGCGGATATATTTGAGGGTATCACGCAAGTATATCATTGTGCTGCTAAAGTTTCTTATCAAAAGAATGATGGCTTATCCCTTGAGAATACTAATATCGAAGGTACAAAGCATATCGTCAATCTATGTCTAGAACATAGTGCACGCTTAGTACACGTGAGTTCGATAGCTGCATTAGGTACCAATAAGAAAGGTCTTCCTGTGAATGAAAATGACAAATGGGAATTCCATCCCAAAATGTCTAATTACTCTTTATCTAAATACAAATCTGAACTTGAAGTATGGCGAGGTATACATGAAGGAATGGATGCGGTCATCGTTAATCCATCAGTCATAATGGGTACTAGCATTGGTCCCAAAAGTCCATCGCACGTCATCTTTGAACTTGTCAACAAAGGATTAAAAATATACCCTCCAGGCTCTATTGGTGTAGTTGATGTTGAAGACGTTGCTAAGATCATGATTACACTGATGCATGATGAATCTATGAGCGGCGAACGATTTATTCTGAATAGCGAAAATATATCTAATAAAGATTTGCTAACTAAAATAGCGCGTTTACTAGGTAAAAATGAACCATCTATTGCTGCTAATCCATTCTTACTTAATATTGCATGGCGCGTAGCAAAAGTAGCAGCATTTTTCCAAAGAAAGGCACCTGCATTGACCGAAGAAAACGCAAGAGCTTCTATCGCAAAGCTCATGTATTCTAACAAAAAAGTATCTAAAGCATTGAACTATACGTTCAAAACGGTGGACGACACACTACAACAGATTACAAACACTTATTACAATAAATAAAACTCACAAACAATCTAAACGTCGTGAAAAACTATTACATCATTGATTTCGACAGTACTTTTACGCAAGTAGAAGCATTAGACGAACTAGCCCGTATTTCATTAGAAGGCCATCCTGATCAAGAAAAAGTTTATAAAGAAATTGAACGCTATACAAACTTAGCTATGGAGGGTAAAATCTCTTTTCGTGAAAGTCTAGCAGGGCGTATATCTCTTCTGAAAGCTAATAAATCACACTTACAATTATTAGTCAAACATCTTAAGAAGAAAGTCTCGAAATCCTTTGAGCGTAATAGAGAGTTTTTCAAACAAAATGAAGATACAGCTTGGATAGTATCTGGAGGATTTAAAGAATTTATTACCCCTGTAGTTACACAATACGGTATCAAAACAGAGAATATCTATGCCAATACATTCATTTTCGATGAAGAAGGAAATATCATAGGTTACGATGATACTAACCCACTATCAGATGAAGGTGGTAAAGTAAAATTGCTTCAAGACCTTAAAATTCAAGGACGCATATTTGGGATTGGTGATGGCTATTCAGATTTTCAATTGAAAGAGTCCGGCATGATCGAAAAATTTTTCGCCTTCACGGAAAATATTTCTAGAAAATCTGTAACGGATAAAGCCGATCACGTAACGCCAAGTTTTGACGAATTTTTATATGTGAATGATTTACCAAGTGCTATCTCGTATCCTAAAAATAGGATTCTATGTATGGTCATAGGGGATGTTCCAGAATTAGCTGCACATATCTTGAAAAATGACGGTTTTTCGATACGTAAGAAAGATATCCTTGAAGACAAATACATTAAAGATGTAGGTATGCTACTATTAGGCAAAAATGCCGAAATTAGCGACGATCAACTGAATCGTGCAGACAAATTGAAAACTATTGGTTACCTAGGGAATATCAAAGGTAAAATAAGTAAAGAAATTTGCAATGAGAAAGGTATCGTAGTATTCGACGACAAAAAGCTCAATAAAAACAATGCAGAGTTTATCCCTAGACGTATGGCCGAATTTATTAATAATGGTGATACAGACCAAAGTCGTAATTTCCCTAATTTAATGCTACCTAAGAAGCTTAAAGGTCACCGTCTGCTACATATTCATAATAACGTACCTGGAATTATGGCAAAAATCAATCAAGTCTACGCTGAAAATGAAATAAATATATTATCACAGTTTTTAATGACTCGTGGTAATATTGGATATGCTGTGACAGATATTGACTCGAATTATGACAAGAGTCTTATCAAAAAACTGAAGCAAATAGAGAATACAATTAAATTTAGAATATTATATAAATAACAAACAAAAACGGGCTTTTCTTAATAGAAAAGCCCGTTTTTGTTTGATAACAATAGACAATAAATACTGCAAAACTAATTTTGACATTTTCTTTACTATTATACGACCAAAAGCCTGCATGAAATTCTTATATTCATAGTAAATATCAGACGATTATGAAAAAAATTATTCTATCAATTGCAACAGTTGCTGCACTTATATTGACTGCACACACAGCAGATGCACAAGTGAAATTGCCACCTGCAAGTAGCACACAGACAATCACTCAAGGATTAGGTATTAAGAATGTAAAATTAACGTATCAAAGACCAAATATTAAAGCTCGTACAATATTTGGTGAGTTGGTACCATTTGGTCAAGTATGGCGTACAGGCGCAAATAATATTCCTACTATTACATTTGAAGATGATGTAACAATTGAAGGGCATAAAGTAGCTGCTGGTACATACGGTATCTTCAGTATTCCAAATGCTAATCAATGGACAATCATTTTGAGCAAAAATGCTAATCAATGGGGTTCATATCAATACAAGCAGGAAGAAGATGTCTTGAGATTTGATATTAAACCATCTAAAACTAGTGACAAAGTTGAATCATTTACAATGAACTTTGAAGATATCTCACCTAATTCAGCTAAGTTGACATTAGCATGGGATCATACCAAAGTAGGATTTAACATTGTAACGGATCAAACCAAAGAAATTATGGCTAGCATCGAACAAGCAATGCAAAGCGATAAAAAGCCCTACTTCCAAGCTGCACAATATTATTATAACAATAGCTTAGATATCAAAAAAGCCGCTGAATGGGCTAACGCTGCAGATCAAGGGAATAGTGCTCCTCATATCAAATATTGGAAATCTTTAATCCTAAACAAAGCTGGTGATAAAGCTGGTGCGAAAAAAGCAGCACAAGAAGGAATAGAAATGGCTAAGAAAGCCAATAACCAAGAGTATGTGAATCTAAATACACAAGCTCTTAATAATGTAAAATAAAAAATAAAAGGCGGGATAACCCGCCTTTTATTTTTTAGCTCTTCAATGCTTCATAGAGTACGTCGACTGGATGCAAAGCTTTAGCTTCAGTACCCGAAGATATCTGTAAACGACAACTAGCTCCTGGAGCCACGACAATCGTATCAGAGTCTTTGGCACGTATGGCAGGGAATAATACTAATTCTCCTATTTTCATAGAGAGTTCATAATGTTCCTCCTCAAAACCAAAAGAACCAGCCATTCCACAACAACCTGATGGTATGGCCGTTACTTTATATCCACTAGGTATTCGAAGTGCTTCCTCTGTCGCATATTGTAATTTCCAAGCCTTTTGTTGACAATGAGTATGTACAAGTATCTCGCGATTATTTTCTTGAAATAATGATTTATCTATATTCCCAATTTTATCCTCTTGACATAGAAACTCTTCGATCAACATCGTATGAGGCGCTATCCGAACAGCGTCTGCGACTAAATGCTCATCTACCAAGTCTATGTATTCATCGCGGAAAGCTAAGATAGCTGAAGCTTCCACACCAACGAGAATAGTTTCACTATTTAAACGGTTTGAGAATACTTCTACATTCCGATTCGCCAACTTTTTGGCTTCGCGCAACATGCCTTTCGATATCAGTGCACGACCACTAAAAGGATGAGGAATGACTAATACTTCGTAGCCGAGTCTTTCTAAAAGCAATATACTTTTCTTACCTATCTCTACATCATTATAATTTGTGAATTCGTCACAGAAGAAGTAAACTGACTTAATGGGCTTTTTTATATTCCATAGCGGTTTATCTTTCTTTAAAAACCAATCTCTTAATGACTGCTTGCCTAGTAATGGCAACTCGCGTTTGGTCGTAAATCCTAATGTTTTCTTTACCCACTTGGACGTCAAGGGATTTGTAACGACCCAATTATAGAGTGTCGGCACATGAGCTGCAATAGAAGTTAATTGATCAACCATGCCAACCATGCGCGTACGTAATGGCATGCCATTAGCATCATGGTAAGCTTGTAGAAATTCAGCCTTTAATTTAGCCATATCGACACTCGACGGACACTCAATCTTACAGCCTTTACAACTCAAGCATAGATCCATCACCTCTTTTATCTCAGGATGATCAAATGGATTGTCTTTCGTTGAATGCGTTAAAAATTCACGTAAGATATTGGCTCTAGCTCGTGTAGTATTTTTTTCATCTAAAGTCGCCATATAAGATGGGCACATTGTCCCTCCCGCTAAGGTAGACTTACGACAGTCTGCAGAGCCATTACATTGCTCTGTATGCTGCAATATCGTCTGACTGCCATAACGAAATACGGTAGGAATCTCTTTCGTAATTGTGTTAGGATCATATCGTAAAAAACTATTCATGGCTGGCGTATCCACAATTTTTCCAGGATTAAATATGCCATTTGGATCCCACAATCCTTTAATTTGTTTCAATAAAGCATAGTTCTTTTCACCAATCATATATGGAATAAACTCACCGCGAAGCCTTCCATCGCCATGCTCTCCACTCAATGAGCCGCGATATTTTTTCACTAATTGCGCGATTTCCCAAGCTATAGTTTTAAATAGCGCATTACCTTCTGCCGTCTTAAGATTTAATATCGGGCGTAGATGCAACTCTCCTGTCGCTGCATGTGCATAATGCACAGCATACAAATTATATTTGTCTAGTATAGCATTAAATTCAGCAATATATGCTGGTAAATCTTCTACATCTACAGCTGTATCTTCTATGACCGCAGCAGGTTTATCATCGCCAGGTGTATTGCTCAAGAGTCCAAG
>JAZQRD010000181.1:0-5480 GCA_045629405.1 Sphingobacterium sp.
GAAGGACATATGTATTTTAATAATCTAAAAAATATAAATGTCACTGTAGATAAAAAATCCATATTACATTGGATCGGACGAAACAGTACTATACAACATATCAATGTACGTGACCAATCTAACCTACTCCTATTTAATGCAAATCAACCTATCATGGATATTACCATAGAGAATAGTATAGCCAACTTAGCTCCTATCAATCAACTGGATAGTGTACATGCAAAGCTAATCGGAAAATCGAACATCAAAACTGTTCATTCGGAAACATATTATTTCGACAAAAAAGAAATGGATTCATTGCAAAACAAAGCACGCATTCGCATCTATCCTATTGGTGATCTTGAATTTAGACGAAATATTAAATAGTGTTAAAGTTGATTATGTGATACATAAAATAATTATTTTCAATGTTACTAACCAAAACGAATTATGAGATTATTTTATATTGTATTACTTATATGTTGCAACCAATTACTTTTCGGCCAAAACGGTGGGAAAATTAATGGTATTGTACATAATACGGATAACCAGATTTTACCAAAGGCTACAGTTAGTATAATTGATCAGGTGGACTCTACTGTAATTTCCTATACATTATCAGATGATCATGGTAAGTTTCAATTCGCTAGATTACCATCCAATAAAAAGCTCATTCTATTTATATCACATATTAGTAGTAATGTTTTTTCCAAAGACTTTGAACTTTCAAAAGATGAAAATAAAGACTTTGGGATAATTAAATTATCTACCACAAAAGATTTGGACGAGGTGCTCATCACTGCACAACCGCCAATACGCATGAATAGTGATACGCTTGAATACAATGCTGATTATTTCAAGACAAAACCGAATGCTAACGTTGAAGAATTACTCCGCGAATTACCAGGCCTACAAGTCAATATAGATGGTACTATATATTACCAAGGGAAAGAAGTAAGCCAAGTAAAGGTAAATGGCAAAGATTTCTTTGCTTCAGATCTACGAATAGCTACACGCAATCTAGATGCAAGCCTCATAAAAACAGTACAAGTATATAGGGATAAAGGTGAATCTAAGAGAACAGTAGAGAATGAAGAAAACTTACCGGTCACTATCAATCTTAAGTTCAAAAAAGATTTCCTTAAAGCAGATTTTGGTAAAGTCTATGGAAGTGGAGGGTCACGTGATCGCTATGAGACTGGGGGATTATTTAATATGTTCAGAGATACGTTGCAGGTTAGTCTAATCGGCTACGGTAATAATATCAATAGACAAAGTTTCGATTATAAAGAGTTAAACCAGCAAGCTGGATTGGGAAGAGCTGAGAATTATGGTTTCAATGATTTCGGTGGGCAGAGTTATCAAGGTGTAAGTAATACTATAGGTGCAGGTATCAATGTGAATAATGATTGGGGGCAGAAAACGAAATTGAATATTATGTACATGTACAATTATAAAAAAGAAAACAATGAATATATATCAGAAGCCACCAGTTTGTACAATGGTATTGAAGAAGCCAGCAATGCTACCAATAACTCAACAAACCGACCGCAACATCATCGCATCAATGGATTATTAAGACATCGTTTTGATACAACGTCGTATGTTCAGATAACACCGAGTTTCTCCATATCAAATACAAGTTATGATAGTGAAAACTTCAGTAAATCAGGAACAGCTGCCAATCCGCTTACACAACGATTATCTGAAGATAATAAAATTAATAGATCACTTCGATATAATCACAGATTCTATTTAGAAAAACAATTTTCAAAGCAACATCTACTATCATTTAGTAATAACATTACATTAGATAATCAAAAAATAAACAATAAATCTAACCTAGATCTCATCATGTATCAGGAAGATATTCCACAGAGTTATCTATGGACAAATACTATCCATAATAGGAAAAATAAAAATGTACATCTTAGTACTGCCTACTACAACAAAGTCATCAAGAAATTAAATTTTGATGTATATTTTACCACAAACCTCTATCAAGAGTTGCCTCTAAATGAATATTACTTCGATAAAGATAATGCTGGTACAATACGTGGTCTTCAATATGAAAACAGCTTTAAACTGAATACAATTGACTATATTTCAGGGATAAAATTCTATTATAAACCTACTGATAAATTGATAATAAATTTCGGAACTGCATTCCAAAGTAAGCATAACGATTTCAATTTTTTATCTATTGATGAAGATCGTCAGCTAAAAAATAGCTATTGGTTACCTAATATAAATATTCGTTACAAAAACCTAGAAGCTCGTTGGTCAATGGATGTTGAAAATCCTAATACGTATGCCATCCAAACGCAACTTAATGATCTTGACAATAACTATATCACACTACCTTCATTGAACTTCAATCCTGTAAAAAAGCAAAATGCTGTCTTATCGTACAATAAGTATAACAATAAATACCAGCTAGGTGGTAACATAAATATGAATTATGAGGATAGATCTATAGGATATTCAAGAATAAGAAATCCAGATAATGGACAAATTACATTCCAACAAAAGGAGACAGGATCTACATATCGCTTTCATTCATATGGCTATTTTAGGTATAATTTCAAATCAGGGAAAGATTGGCAGTATTATGTTTCAACCAATCCGAGTATATATACCTACCAGCAATACCAGTCTATTAATAGCATAGATAATAAATTACAATCCATTGGAGGAAATATCTCACAAGAATTTTCTATCCGTTGGAAGCATAAAATTGGAATTGCACCCTAATATACTTTCAATGCTAATAGAAATAAAAATGCTGTACAAGATAATCCAGATTTTAGAGATGCAACCTATATAACACACGGATTCGGTGCTAGCTTAAATATCATAGATATCAAAAAAATCACGCTTGAAACAACTTATATGCTAAACAATAGAGCAAGTAGCCTCAATGAAAGAGACAATTTTCATATATTGAATAGTTCATTGTATTACACATTGAAAAATAATGGACAGATTAAGCTCACTGGATTTGATATCTTAAATCAAAATCTACAAAACTATTGGGGAAGATCAGCAAATAGCACATATTTCAATAATTCATTGACCTTACGCCAATATTTCTTACTTGGTTACGTACACAAATTCAATATTGTGAAATAAAATAAGTCAAATGTGAAAAAAATCATCTTTCAATAACTCCTGCGATTAACTAACTTGCAGCATCAACAACAACTCATTATGGAATTAGTATACAAGGGCAAAACAAAAGATGTTTATAGCTTAGGCAATAATCAATTCAAGTTAAAATTTAAGGATGATGTAACAGGTGAGAATGGCGTATTCGACCCTGGCGCTAATACAGTAGGCTTGACAATCGAAGGTGCTGGAAAATCAGGTCTGAAAATGACTAAATTTTTCTACGAATTATTAAACAGCAAAAACATTCCTACACACTTTATCTCTGCTGACTTGGACGAAGTTTCCATGATCGTAAAAGAAGCGCAAGTATTAGGTAAAGGTTTAGAAGTGATCTGTCGTTATAAAGCCGTAGGTTCATTCTTAAGAAGATACGCTGCTTACTGTCAAGAAGGTCAAGACTTAGACAAATTTGTCGAGGTGACAATCAAAGATGACGAAAGAGGTGATCCAGTTATTTCAGAAGATGCTTTAGCTGAATTAGGTATTTTATCAAAAGAACTTTACCAAGAGCTTAAACAATTGACAAAAGATATCTGTGATATCGTCAAAGAAGAATTAGCGAAAAAAGGCTTAGAATTATACGACATCAAATTAGAATTTGGTTATGATAAAGCATCAAACCAAATTATATTAATTGACGAAATTTCAGGTGGTAATATGCGCGTTTATAAAGACGGTATTTACATTGCACCTTTAGACTTAGAAAAATTATTCTTAGCATAATATAATAACAAAGGCTGCCAAATGGCAGCCTTTGTTATTTTGCAGGGTCTATCAGATTCCTTACCAACACGTAATATTATAAAGACTTCACTTGTATTGTGTCTCGAAGAATAATATTAGCCCATTCATCAGCGTATTCTAAATAATATCGATTAGGAAGCAATTTAACATGCAGTGAAGTTTCATTTTTGACGGGATCTAGGATATGGAAATAATTAATTCCAACTTGACTTTCATATTGAGCAAACAATTTAAGAAATACCTTTCCTTTATGTTGAAGAATATTATCCGGAATTATCAAACGTGTATCTACAGCTTTTTCCGAGACATTATCTGCAATAATCCAGCTATTTCGATACAATATGCTTGGATCTTGAAGGTTCATCGTATTAATTTTAGCTAGATAATCTAATTTACAATAAGGGCAACTAAGATGCTGTTCGGTACTTATATAATAAATCAAACTCAGCATTTTATGCTGGTTATCGAAAGGAATCAATACATGCCGAATATCCAATCGTCCTAATGTAAAATCCTTTTGCAAATAAAATTGTCCATCGTTTACCACTTTCTTTTCGAATCCTTCCGTTTGTGGCAATTTTTTATCGTGCAAAATAGCAAGAAGATTATAGTTCGGCGAGGTATTTGGGACAGCAGAAAATAAAACATGAGAACCTTTACCCTTTATTCCGATATTCTTTAGCACATCCTTATCAGTACCGTAAAAATCAATAGTTTTTACACCTATATTTTCCCGAACTTTATAGGGATAAAAATCCATGTACGTCCACACATTGATTTTTAAAGCAGGATTGAAATATTCATCCACATCTTCTACAAATACCCCTTCTTTTGCAAACTTGTGTGAAGAGCAACTTGTTAAAAAAATTAATAAACACAAACAAAATAACTTCATCTTAAAGCTTTTAAAATTACTACAAAATAAATCCGTGTTTATTCAAAGCAGGTACAACTATAATACCTCTAGGATCACTAGAATGTAATAAATCTATTTCTACACTAAACCTATAACCTACTGTCCTACCATCTATAATCGAAGGATTCCAACTTCCATAATTTGTGATTAATTCAATAGCAGACTTACCTAAACCTTCATAAGGTTCATTGAATATTTGAAAATTCTTAGGATATCCTTTATTATCTATATCAAAAAATAATTTTAATTTACCTGACACCTGCTTAGTCCACATTTCTTGCGGATATTTAATTCTTTCAGATAAATGCTTTTGAAAATTTAGAAATCCTAACTTTGGTTCGGCTGAGACCTCTACACGATCATAGTCTTCTATAATTTTACCAGCTTTATTAAACTTAATATATAAATGTCCGCGTGAGGTTTGTTTTTCTCCATTAACAAATGCTGGTTCCCACTTGGTATTTTTTATGTGTTTAATTAGTTCTGCGGTAAATGCTCCTCCTAATGGAGATTTACCCAAGAAAGATTTACCAAATGTGCCATCCGGATTAACTTCAAAAGAAACATACACATAGGGATCACTATCGGAAGCACTTATACTTCTTGGTAATTTATAAGCTTCATTCAACCATGCACGCAAACGTTTGTAACCTAATTGTGGTGTAGCAGC
>JAZQRD010000182.1:0-8227 GCA_045629405.1 Sphingobacterium sp.
AAGTCAAAGCCTAGCATACTAGAGATTACACCAATTGCGGCCATAATAGCACCACCAGGTACTCCTGGAGCAGCCACCATAGTCACGCCAAGCATACACATGAAACCAGCCATCTGCAGAAAATCTATTGGCATATCTCGCATCAGCATTAAGGCTACTACACATGCTACTATTTTCAACATACTCCCTGCTAAATGTATAGTGGCACACAGTGGAATCACAAAATTAGCTATATCATCACTGATACCTGCTTTTTTGGCTTGAGCCAAAGTTACCGGAATTGTAGCAGCAGATGACTGCGTACCTAAAGCAGTAAAATATGCGGGCATCATTGCCGCTAATAATTTGAAAGGATTCTTTTTAGCGATTGCTCCTGCGATGATAAATTGTATAAGTAATAGGATTACATGCATCGCGAAGATTACTCCAATAATCTTAATGAATAAGTCCATAATCATAACCACTTTACCAGAATAGGCCATATCTAAGAATATACCAAAGATAAACACTGGTAAAAGTGGTATGATTACTTTCTCAATTAGGAATGTAATTATTTGTTCAAAATCCTCTGCAACTTTTAATAATGTTGAGTTCGTAATACGTGTTAAACCTATACCTACTAAAAACGCCAAAACGAGTGCCGACATAACATCTAGCAAAGGTGGTATTGCGAGTGTAAAGTATGGTGTAAGGGCTTTGCTACCTTCATCGATTTGAGATACTGCTTGATTGTCAATTAGCGATGGAAAGATTGCCAAACTTGTAAAATAAGATGAGAATCCAGCGAATAAAGTAGAACCATAAGCAATGCCTACAGTGGCTAGTAATAATTTACCAGCGGTATTACCAAGTTTTGCAATTGAGGGTACAATAAGCCCTACGATGATAAGTGGAATTAAAAATTTCAACAACTGATCGAATAGACCGTTAAATGTTGAGAATATACGTCCAATGGATTCTGGTATAATGGTTCCTAATAAGATACCAAGTATAATAGCAAGAATTACACGGAATAATAGGTTATTAGTTAATTTTTTCATTGCTTTAAAAATACATTAATTAATTGAATGTTAGAATAATTTTCAAAAATCTCTAAATATGCCGATATCTATTCAACAATGTTCGATTGTATGCCAACTTTAATACACAACCGAGTCTTGTACTATGTCAACGTCCATTAAAATTTTATAAATTAAAGTCTATAAAAAAAGCCTCATGTTAAAGATAACATGAGGCTTTTAAATGAATGTAATAAATTATTTTTTAGTGTCAAACAGTGAACCTTCGCCTGATTCATCTTGCTGATCTAATACTTCTCCAGATACTTCAGCTCTAATTTTAGCTTCTAACTCATCCGCTAAATCAGGATTATCTAATAATAAGTTTTTAACAGCATCACGACCTTGTCCTAATTTAGTCTCACCGTAGCTAAACCAAGAACCAGATTTCTTAACAATATTGTATTCTACACCTAAGTCAATGATTTCACCAACTTTAGAAATACCTTCACCAAACATAATATCAAATTCAGCTAGACGGAATGGAGGTGCAACCTTGTTTTTAACGATTTTAACTTTAACACGGTTACCCGACACTTCATCAGAATCTTTAATCTGTGACATACGACGAATATCTAAACGTACAGATGCGTAGAATTTTAATGCATTACCACCAGTAGTAGTTTCAGGATTACCAAACATTACACCAATTTTTTCACGTAATTGGTTAATAAATATACAACAACAGTTTGTTTTGGAGATTGTACCAGTCAACTTACGTAATGCTTGAGACATCAAACGAGCCTGAAGCCCCATTTTTGAATCACCCATTTCACCTTCAATCTCACCTTTAGGAACCAAAGCAGCAACAGAGTCAATCACAATTACGTCAATAGCGCCTGAGCGAATCAAATTATCAGCAATTTCTAAAGCTTGCTCACCATTATCTGGTTGAGAAATTAATAAATTCTCAACGTCTACACCAAGTTTCTGCGCATAATATTTGTCAAAAGCATGTTCCGCATCAATCATAGCTGCGATACCACCTTTTTTCTGTGCTTCAGCTATAATATGAGTCGCTAAAGTAGTCTTACCAGAAGATTCTGGTCCGTATATTTCAATGATACGTCCTTTTGGAACTCCACCAATACCTAATGCAATATCTAGTCCTAATGAACCTGTAGAAATAGCTTCGATTGGCTCAACAGCTGAATCGCCTAATTTCATAACAGTACCTTTACCGTACGATTTTTCTAATTTATCTAGGGTAAGCTGTAATGCTTTTAACTTATCTGCGTTACTCATATTTTTAGTATTATAGTGACAAAAATAGTAATATAAATTTACATAACCAAATTTAATGCTAAAAAAATTAGCTTAAATTAATGGCTATTCATAAAAATACGATGATTTTTTCTATTTTTCCTCAGTGTGGATAATTTTAGATTTAAATGTCTTTTCATAATATTTACAAAAGTGTGTAATTGGGCATATATCACATTTCGGTTTTCGTGCTAAACAGATATAGCGTCCGTGTAGTATCAACCAATGATGCGCAACTTTAATAGTATGAGTTGGAAGAAATTTGACTAATTGTTTTTCTACTGCTAACGGGGTAGTAGCTCTAGTTGTCAAGCCAAGTCGATTGCTTACTCTGAATACATGTGTATCGACCGCCATTGCTGGAGCGTCATAGATAACTGATGATATAACGTTTGCAGTTTTACGGCCTACACCGGGCAATTTTATTAAATTAGATATTTGCTCCGGAACTACTCCATTGAATTCACCAAGTAGTTTTTGCGCCATTCCTACAAGATGTTTTGCTTTATTATTAGGATAGCTCACAGATCGGATATAACTGAATACTTCTTCGACACTACTCTCTGCTAAAGACTCGGGAGTAGGATATCGTTCGAATAATGCTGGAGTGATTTGATTAATGCGTTTATCAGTACATTGTGCTGATAATATAACTGCTATTAATAGTTCAAAAGGATTGCTGTAATTTAACTCGGTCTCAGCATCTGGGTTGTGCGTAGAAAAGTACGTTACAAAAGCTGAATATCTATCTTTTTTTAGCATTTACAAATATACATTTTAATTATAGGCACCAAAACCACAAAAGTCCCTGTCTAGCGTTCAGGGACTTTTTGTAATTATTTTTTACGTCAAAATAGAAGTGAGTTCATTTATTAATTGCGATGCCTATTTTCCTTACGGTGCTATATCATATCTATTATAGAAATATAGTATCAATTTAAAAAATTATGATTTGACATACAAATAATTATGATAGCATAAATTATTTTATTTTTTGCTATTTAAGTAATTTGTGGCTTCGACAACCGCATTATATGCATTTACTATTCCTCCACTTACCGAGATTTCATCTAAATAAACTTTCTTAGTTGATCCCTCTGCTTTAATTTTTACTTTTTGATCAACTTTGGTAACTGATTTCATAATGATGTCTTTAGTTTCTTTGGCAGTCAGCTCAGGATAGTAAGATCTTAATAGAGCAGCTAATCCAGCAACAACGGGTGCAGCCATACTAGTACCTTGTTGCTCTTTGTAGCTATTTTCAGGCATTGTAGAATTGATTGCTACACCGGGTGCATATACGTCAACAGATTTGTATCCATAATTTGAGAAATTAGCTAATAAATCACCATCTTGATGCCATGAGGTAGCACCAACAGTAATCCAAGCATCAGCTTCACCCACGATAGCACTTAAGCTATCTGTGTAATATTTCGTTGGAAAATTGGGGTAAATATCAATGTTTTTACTATCGTTACCGGCAGCATGTACTAATAAAACATCTTTTTCCATCGCAAATTTGATAGCCTCGTCAACAGCTTTTTTATGCGATGCATAACCTTTTCCAAAGCTCATATTTATAACCTTAGCGCCATTCTCAACAGCATAACGTATACCATTCGCAACATCTTTATCGCGTTCGTCACCATTCGGAACCACGCGCAATGACAAGATTTTAGCATTATCAGCTACACCATCTATCCCAATACCATTGTTTCGTCTGGCTGCAATAATACCAGCGACATGTGTTCCATGCTCAGCATCAGGTCCTTTTACATCTGGATTACCGTAATAGCGCTCTGTCGGGTCTTCATAGTTGTCACCGACTATTTTGCGACTATCATATTCTTTATTTAGATGGTAATCAATCTGTGCACTGAAATATTTAGTGGCATCTTTTAGATTATCATAGAATTTAACAAATCCGCCATTCTCAACTTCTTTCTTAGCGATACGTACAGCCATTTTCATTTGTTCATTTTCAGCTTTATACGCATCAATGTCTTCTTTTGTTATATTTTTAGGCTCTTTTCCTAGGGCTTTGATTAATTTTTCGATATTTTCATTCAGACGCTTGTAACTTGTATTACCAAATTGAGCTTCATCCATTTTACTTGTATAGTCTGCAACCATTTTCTGATATGATACGAATTCTCTTCGCTCTGACTCACTTAGAGGTGTGGTTGGTAGAACCGAAATATATTTAGGTTCGTATTTCGCAATTTGACGTGTAACTTCTAGATTATCGTAGTTTACGTTTTCACCATTAGCATTTCCAATGAAATTCCAACCATATTTATCATCGATGTATCCATTATTATCATCATCCTTACCGTTAGGCGTTGCTTCTTTTGCATTAATCCAAAGTACATCTTTCAGATCTTCATGATGTACATCGACGCCACCATCAATCACGGCAACAATCACAGGAGTAGATTTACGACCTTTTAATATTTCATAGGCTTTCTCTGTGCTGATACCCATTATACCATCACTCTTGTAGTCCAAATTGTACCAATTCGATGGTGCTTTTTCTTTTTTATCTTGAGAAAAACCTTGAAAAGGCAATATACTGATCCCTAGTAGGGCAATAATTAATTTACTTTTATGCATACTTTACTTTTTTTACGATGTTACAAATTTAAAATAAGATGTGAATAGTATTAGATAATATCCATGCCAAAGTTCATTAAAATTTATTTTTGTACTTTTAGCATTGAAAATTATCTACGCTATATATAATACTATATGTCATTCAAAACGTTTAATTCTATGATAATATTAGGTATGATTGTATCCTCTTGTGCAAATCAAAAGGAAAATACAAACCTCACATGGCCCAATGCGCAGGCTCCAATTGCTGAAATAAAACCACATAAACGTATCATTCATGGCGATACTGTAGTTGATAACTACTATTGGCTTAATGATTTCTTCAAAAAGGGTCCGGATTCGGCTGCTGTAGTATCATACCTAGAAGCTGAAAATAGTTATACAAAAGCGATGATGGAAGGAACTCAAGGGCTTCAATCGAGCTTGTTTGACGAAATGAAATCGCGTATAAAAGAGAAAGATGAATCTGTTCCTTATTTTAAAAATGGATATTACTATTATACACGTACGGAGGAAGGCAAACAGTATTATAAATTTTGCCGTAAAAAAGGAAGTCTAGATTCTAAAGAAGAGATACTCTTAGATGTCGATGCTCTTGCTCAGGGAAAACCATATTATGCTGCAGGCGGTTTCTCTATAAGTCCCGACAATAAATTTTTGGCATATGGCGTAGATACAGTTTCACGTCGTGAATATGTAATTCATATTAAAAATTTAGAAACTGGAGAGGTATTAGCAGATCGAATTCCGCAGACGAGTGGTAGTTCGACATGGGCTGCAGACAACAAGACTTTGTTTTACACTGCTAAAAATCCAGTTACGCTCTTATCTGAGAAAATTAAAAGACATGAAGTAGGAACTAATGCTGTCAACGATGTCACCGTCTACGAAGAAAAAGATAATACGAATTATATCGGCGTGGGCAAATCAAAAAATGGACGTTTTATTTTTATCGAATCATCGGGGACGATGAGTTCAGAAGTTCATTATTTGTCAGCAGATGATCCTAATGGAGCTTTCAAAGTATTCCAACCACGTTTGAAAGATGTATTGTATAGTGTTACTGCACTAGAAGACAGATTTCTAATAACGACTAATAAAGATGCTCAAAATTTTAAAGTTGTACAATCACCCTTAGATAAAACAACGATTGAGCATTGGAAAGAATTTATACCACACCGTGAAGATGTATTGATTCAAGGTGTTGATGAATTTAAGAATTTTATTGTGGTGTCTGAACGTAAAAATGGATTGACTAATCTTGCAATAAGACAATTAAACAGCGGCGAAAGTCACGATTTGGATTTTGGAGAGGCTGCTTTCACAGTTTACCCAAGTGTTAATGCTGAATATGATACAGATGTTGTAAGATATGGTTATACTTCTATGGTAACACCTTCATCTACATTTGATTATCATATGGTCACCAAGGAGAAAACATTGTTGAAACAGCAGGAAATCTTAGGTGGGTACAAAGCAGATGATTATATCACTGAGCGTGTATTTGCTACAGCAACTGATGGTACTCAGGTACCTATTTCATTAGTTTATAAAAAGGGCGTTAAAAAGGATGGTTCTGCTCCGTTGTATCTATATGCATATGGTTCATATGGCTCATCTATGGAACCAACTTTTAGTTCAGCTAGATTATCATTATTAAATAGAGGATTTATCTATGCTATTGCTCATATTCGTGGAGGTGAAGAGATGGGTAGACAGTGGTATGAAGATGGTAAGATGATGAAAAAGATGAATACGTTCACTGACTTTATTGATTGTGGTAGATATTTGATTGATCAAAAATATACATCTAAGGGTCATTTATATGCTGAAGGCGGTTCTGCAGGTGGTTTGTTGATGGGCGCAGTCATCAATTTAGCTCCTGATTTATTCAATGGAGTGATTGCAGCCGTACCATTTGTAGATGTTGTCAATACGATGTTGGATGATACTATTCCATTGACTACAAATGAATATGATGAATGGGGTAATCCAAACAACCAAGCAGCTTATATGTACATGAAGTCTTACTCACCTTATGAGAATATTGAAGCTAAGGAATACCCAAATCTTTTGGTTACTACTGGTCTTCACGATTCGCAAGTTCAATATTTCGAACCTGCCAAATGGGTAGCTAAATTGCGAGCGACTAAAATCGGTAATAATGTTGTTTTGCTAAAAACAGATATGGATTTTGGTCATGGTGGAGCTTCAGGTAGATTTGACTATTTGAAAGATCAAGCATTTGAATGGGCATTTATATTAAAATTAGAAGGCATTAACGATTAAAAAACTATAACACTCTATATGAAAAGTAAATTTTTAAGCTTATTACTAATTTTTGCAGCGACGATTACGTATGCTCAAAAGCAAGTTAATTTCAAAATTGATCAAACTAAATCAATCGTTAAGTGGTCTGGTAAGAAGATTATTGGCGGTAATACCGAAGGAACTATCAATGTCGTAAATGGTTCTTTAATTTTCGCTGGTGAACAATTGAAATCAGGTGAAGTAACTATGGATACTAAGTCTATACAGTCGGAGAAAGCTTCTAAGAGATTAGTTGATCATTTGAAGAATGAAGACTTTTTTGATGTAGAAAAATTCCCAACAGCAAAATTTGTGGTTACCAAAGTAACTGGAGTGAAAAACCAAGCTACTATTACAGGGCAGATCACAATCAAGGGTATCACGAAAGATTTAAGTTTTCCTGCAGAAATTACTTTTGGAAAAGATGTAACAGTAGTAAAAGCTAGCCAAGTGAAAGTAGACCGTACTAAATTTGGTGTTGAATACCGATCTGGAAGTATTTTTGCAGATTTGGGTAATGGTGCTATAGAGGATAATTTTGTACTCGATATCACATTAGTAGGTGCTAAAAAGTAATCTACGATTACTGCAAAAATAAAAAATGAGTCTAGCTGATAAAGTTAGACTCATTTTTTATATAACGATATAAAAGTAATAGGCATTAATTATTTTGTTGTTCAGCTTCTATCTCGCGTGCATCTATTTGGTGCTGCTTATAGTTTTGAATAGCGTTCTTACTCGCTACTTGCGATACGTATATAGCAACAATCGCAAGTAAAGTAACCACTGAAATACCCCAAACGTATTTTACTTTGTCTTGTTTAACTAACCAATACATAACAAATATATAGGGGATAGCAAAGATAATGTAGAAGATAATACTAGGACCTACCATGTTTAATTATTTAAATATTCGACAAAATTATCTTATTTAAACGATATAAACAATTTGATAGGGTAGTGATGACAATAAAATGTAAAAC
>JAZQRD010000183.1:0-14281 GCA_045629405.1 Sphingobacterium sp.
AAGCACGTAAACGTGAGACATTAACTGGATCTGCTGTAACCATTTCAGGTAAAGAAATTCAAGATGTACCTGTGGCAAACTTCACGGATTTATTGCAAGGTAAAGTACCAGGGATGAATGTGCAGTTGAACAATGGTACACCAGGTATGCGTGGAAGTGTTGCTATTCGTGGTATTTCGACATTGAATGTTCAAGGTACTGGTGATAATGCATTTTTGACTCCGACATCTCCATTATATGTTATCGATGGTGTACCTATCGATGAGGGAACAAACTACGAGTATGGTTTCCAAACAGCAGGCCCTGGCATTAGTCCAATTGCGATGATTCCTGTAGAGGACATTGAAGATGTGACTATCCTTAAAGATGCCCAAGCTACAGCACTTTATGGTTCAAAAGGAGCATATGGTGTAATATTAGTAAGTACTAAAAGAGGTAAATCAAAAATTCCAATCGTACAGTATGTTGGACAAGCCTTTGTGAATACCCCTCCGAATTTGCGCCAAGTATTGGGTGGAGTGTATGAACGCAGATCACGTATCAATCAGATTTTGCAAAATGATACTACTTTGAATGCGGCATTGGATTTAATAAATCGTACACCTTTGTTAGCCGATTCCTTGAATCCATTCTTTAATAACTCTACAAACTGGCAATCGTATTTTTATCGTACGACGATGAATACATCGCATTCAGTTAATATCTCAGGTGGTGATCAAACTTTTAATTACAAGATTGCTCCAGGTTATTATGGTGAACGTGGTATCGTAGAGAATACAGGATTTACGCGTTATTCGATTCCAATGAATATGCAATACAGACCAAGTGATCGCTTCAGAATGTTTGTGAACTTGAGTCCATCTCTTGCAAAAAATAGTACAGGTAGTGGTAATGCTTTTCGACAAACGGGAGTAGCAAATTCGGCGAACACGTCGTCTTTAGCTCCAGCTCCGTCATTGTTTTCGGGAAGTGTAGATGCATTGTCAGCTTTGAGTATGAAGAATGACAATAAAACAGCTAACCTAAACTCTCAAGTTGAAATGGAATACTCACCTTTCGATGGATTGCGATTTTCGACAACAATGAGTTATAACTTTAAAGTGGCTAACCAAGACCGTTTCTTACCTGAAGCTTTAAATTCAAATGCTTCCGAAGTGTATTCGTATAATGATCGCTTGAATACCTTATATAACAGAAACATGATTTCTTATACCAAAGAATTGGCTGAGAAGCATATCTTAAGTGCATATGTCTTCAATGAATCTGAGGTAAGTAACTATCAAGCAGATGTGATGCAATTGACAGGAACGCCAAATGATCAGTTCACATCGGGATTAGGTTATTCATCCATTTATGCTCTAGGAGGAACTTTAAAAGGACTTTATGAACGTAAAACATTAGGTTACGCAGGTAACTTCACTTACAATTACGATGCAAAATACATTCTAGAATTCTCATACCGTTTGGATGGTACTTCTACTACAGGTTCAGCTAATCCTTGGTCTAATTTACCTTCAATTGGTGCGCGTTGGAACTTTAAGAACGAGTCATTCATGGAGAATTGGGAATCTCTTGACTATGGTATGATTCGTGGTAGCTGGGGTAAAAATATTATTCCTTCAGGAAGTATTTACGATGTGTATGGTCGCTATACATCCGATATTGAGACGTACAACAACCAATCTTCGGTAACATTAGATATGAATACAATTCCTAATATCTCCTTGTTACCACAAACTACAACCATGTTAAATGGTGCTATTGAATTTGGTTTTAAAAATGGATTGACATTCTTGTATGAAAACTATTACAAGCAGTCAGACCAAATTTTGAGAACGAAAAAAATTGCAAATATCAATGCTTTTGGGAATGTAAATACGAATGAAACATCTCTTGTGAATATGGGACATGAATTCATTATAGGTTATAGACCAAGAAAAAGTGGAGATTTTAGTTACTCGTTTAATTTAAATGGAGCTTTAAACCGAGATTATACTGCTGCATTACCAGACGATGTACGTCAGTTGTTGTTACAAGATAATTCAGTTTATAAACAATCTATTCTTTATCGATTGGGTATCAATGCACTTTCGAATGTGTTATTACATTACCGTGGTGTATATGAGTCTGATGATCAAGTGCCTATTAATCCATTGACAGGTCTTCGCTATCGTATGGGAGGTTCTTTGGCAGACGAGCGTTTCTTCCGTGCTGGAGATCCTATCTGGACGGATCTGAATGGAGATTATATTTTGGATGAAAAAGATTTTGTAATTGTTGGTAACTCGCAACCTGTATTTACAGGTGGTTTTAATGCATTCTTACAATACAAAAGCTGGTCATTGAATTCACAATTCTTCATGACATTCAAACGTGATGTATTAAATAATGCATTAGCTGATCGTTTGAGAAATTACAGTGATCCAGCTGGCTTGGCAGATTCAGGTCCAGGCGCACTAGTGCCAATTGAAAACATGGACATTTGGACGCCAAGTAATACAAGCTCATATTTTCCAAATATCTATGATTTCCGTAGAAATAGATTTATAGATCCGTTCCGCTACGATCAGACATTATTCCAAGAGGATGGTTCGTACTTCAAATTTACTACTGCGACATTATCCTACAATTTTGATAGGGAAATGTTGAGTAAGCGACTTGGAATCACATCTGCGAGAGTATATTTTTCAGCGAATAACATATTTACAATTAGTAAATATTCTGGACCAGATCCAGAGTTAGTTTCCGCTTTGGGACGTGATTCATCCGCAGGATACCCTAATAGAAGAAGTTATACAGTAGGGGTTAATGTTCAATTCTAATAGATAAAGATATGAAAAAGATAGTTTTAGGACTTTTATTGATGAATACATTACTGTTCTTGTCTTGTGGAAAAGAATTTTTGAATGTTTCACCTAAAGATAATTTGACAGGCAATAATTACTGGAAATCAGAACAAGATGTCGATAAGTTTATTGTGGGAATATATAAGACATTTCGCTTGGCTACAATGGGTACGCCGCGAGGCGGATCGGCTAATCACCGTATTTTCTTTCCAGCTACGGGCGATTTTAGATGCGCACCTATCGTGCGCACTTCACAATCATCTGCAGCAGGACGTAATTATTTGACACACCTGAGAAATAATAATATCAATGCACTATTCCATTCTGATTTTAGTTTCTTCGGATTCACAGCAATTCCACGTTGGAATGATTTTTTCAAAATGGTACAATCTGCAAATATTGTCTATTTCGAAATGGACAATATGGAACCAGGATTGATTTCGGCTGCAAGTGTAGAGCGTTATAAAGCAGAAGCCGTTTTCTTACGCAATTTAGCGTATTTCTTCATGGTAAGATTGTATGGTGATGTACCTTACTACACAGAAGCATATCACAGTAAAGCTATTGGGCGCTCGAATATGTTGGACGTGCTTGCTAAAGCAAATGCTGATATGAAGGAACATTATAAAAATCTTCCGTGGACTTATGAAGACCCTTCCATTGTTGGTAATAGAGCGATGCGCGGGGCAGCTATTACGTTGATGATGCACATGAATATGTGGATGGCTGGATTTACCACTAATGACAAAACTCCTTATTATAACGAAGTGGTGGCACTAGGCGAAGAAATCCGCAATGAAAATAATAACTCTTATGAATTACTTCCACTAGAGCGAACGAAAGAAATTTTCAAAGGACGTACTAAAGAAGGATTATTGGAAATTGTACAAAATCTTAATTATGGTGAGACTTTTTCAATTTCATCACCATATTCAGATTATTTCTTGCGCTACCCGAATAAGAATGTCGCGATTCAGCGCTCTTATTTATACTACGAATCTAAGTTTATGGAAGAATTATACCCATTAGGTGGTACGGACAAGCGTAAGGATGTGTGGTATGATGATGATATCTACAATACGACTGGGCTTATGCAATGTTTAAAATTCTTAAACGTATTCAACGAAGAAGGGGAAGATTATAACCCTGATGACAATCAAGTAGTATTTAGATATGCAGACCCAATATTATTGCAAGCGGAAGCTCTAGCAGAATTGAATAGAGATGCAGACGCTCGTCAAGTAGTAAATTTAATCCGAACTCGTGCAGGAGCTACATTAGCAGTAAGTGAATCAGGCGATGAGTTAAAAGATTTCATCTGGTGGGAGCGCGTACGCGAATTAATCGGTGAAGGTCATTTCTACTACGATTTAGTACGTACAAGAAAAGTCTTAAATACGAAATATACGCAAGCAGCGATGTCTGTAGATGCATTTAATAGAGGAGGTTGGACATGGCCAATTCATCAGGATGCATTAGTTGACAATCCATACATGACACTTAATAATTATTGGAACTAATTTGTAGCGGAGATGAAAATGACAAATAATATAAGATTTATATTCTTAGCAATTATAAGTACCATAATAGCCTTATCATCCTGTAGAAAAGAATATTATGAAGATGGTGGAGTACATGATCCAAATTATGATGGAACGATTTTACAATTTCTTAAAAGTAGACCAGAGTTATTTGATACACTAGTGAAAGTACTCGAATTAGGAGAATATTCGACTTTATTAAATGATCCAAATGCTAATGTTACATTTTTTGCACCTACGTCGCAAAGTATTAGCAAAAGTATTAGAGCATTAAATAGCGTCTTGTACGCAAGAGGTCAAGATACAGTGTTGGATGTAAGACAAGTCTCACCAGAAGTATGGAAAAAATACTTATCAAAGTATATCTACCGAGATAAATACTTATTGAAAGATTATCCACAAATCGATACTAGTGATATGTTGGCTTATCCAGGTCAAGGTTATATTTCTATTGGCGGCGAAGCGATGAATATTGGTACATTTTATAATGATGTACGTACTAAAAATAGTGCTGGAGTAGAACAAATTGTGAAGTATGCTGGATACAGACAAATTCTAATTAATTATACGAATCCTGTAGCAACTTCAAATATTCAACCAAATAACGGAGTAATCCATGTCTTGCAATATTTCAGACACAGCTTTGGCTTCTATTCGTATGATTTTGCATCCGATGCATTTAATATGGGTATCACTTACTAATCAATAGAAATGACAGGTTCAATATTTAAAAATATAAGTGCAGCAATCATTACTTTATTAGTGATAATTAGCTGTCAAAAAAAGGAAGAAGTAGGTGTGAATCCCTATGAAGGAGGTAAGGCACCATTCGGAATTATTTTCACGTCTAATCTTGCAGATCCTACATCCGCATTACCAGGTGAAGTCGTACGTATCAATGTTAGAGGTCTCAAGCAATATGAGAATAAATTTGATTTTCTATTGAGTGAAGTGAAGACCGAAATCGTTGGATTAACAGATTCTACGGTTGATTTTCGAATTCCGAGTGAAGTAAGTTCTGGTATGGTTACCGTGGTAATGAATGATCAGATTTTTTATGGTCCACACGTAGGTGTAGAGGGTAAAGTTTCGGTGGATACAGATTACAAGATTGTAAATGGATTCAACGGGTCCGTAATGGGGATATTGCCTCATGCTGGTGGGCATATTGTAGTAGGAGGTTTTAGTGATTTTGAGAATGAGTGGACCACTGGGAAATACCTTACTGGAATTCATTATATCAATAGTCTAGGACAAACAGCTACCAATATGGACTTCAGAAGAAGGGCAAATACGGGAATTTCATCTATTGCACGTTTAATGAATGGACAATTCATGATCGGAGGCTATTTTAGTGAATTCTCAAAACGCGAAGTGGGCGGTATTGCTAGACTAAATGCCAATGGTAGCTTGGATACAGTGACAGTGGCTGTCATTAATCCAAATTCGGACACGAAGCCGCTGGATGGATTAGATACAGTATCGGCTTTCAATTCTGGTTTTACAAATGGTATTGTTAATAAAGTTTTTGAGCTTGCAGACAGTAGCATCATTGCAGTAGGAAGTTTTGCAGTACACCGTAGCATTGACTATCAATACTCTTCTAGAGATAACAGAAGATATGTAAATACGCGTGTCCGAAACGTCGCTAAATTAAAACCTAATGGTAAACTTGATTCCACTTTTAATCTAAATAATACAGGTTTAAACGGCTTTATAAATGACGCAGTAGCGTTGAAAGATGGTCGTATTGTTATTGCTGGAGCATTTACAAACTATAACGGAACAGGCGTTAGAAACATAGTTTGTATTAAACCAAATGGACAAATAGATCAATCTTTCACAGCTAGTGGCGGTGCTGATTTTGCAATCTTGAGTATTACCTATAATTCCGTAAGTGATAAAATCGTAATTGCAGGTTCTTTCAAAAATTATGGAGGAAAACCTACGAATGGCGTTGTCGTATTAAACTCTGATGGTTCTACTGATCAAAATTTCATATTCGGTGATCTTGATGGGGGAGCGCCTAACTACGCTTACAAATTGAATAATGGAAAAGTATTAGTGACAGGAAGTTTCCTACGTTATAACGGCGTACGTAGAGGAGGTATCTTAATCCTAGAACCAAATGGTCAAGCCAAGCAAGAGTACAATAACTTGGGAAGATTTTCCGGAATTCCTGCTACTATAGTGGAAACAACATCATCGTTAGGCAATCCTGCAATTTTAGTTGGAGGGCTAATATTTAGTGTTGATAATAAATCGGTAGGGAATATTGTAAAGATTGAAATTAAAAATTAACACAAAAACTTTGTATTTATGAAAACAAAGAAAAAATTAACGAACATATTCCAATGGTGTACGCCATTGCTCATAATAGTGTTGGCTTTAAGCTCTTGTAATAAGGATTTTCCGAATATTTTGAAGCAATTTTCTGAACAACCAAATTATGATTCTGGGTCATCAAAAGTTCTATATATCATTGCTGATGGCGTTAGAGGTAGGGCATTGCAACAATTAGAACTACCTAATTTCAGAATAGTAAGTCGAAATGCTTTGCATTCTTACGGATCATTAGGGGATTATAAAAGTACTCCTTTTACAAAAGAAGCTGGTGTGACATCATTATTAACGGGTGTAACTTCATCAAAGCATAACGTGATAGGAAGTGATCTTTCATCTGCTGATCTTGAAAGTTATCCTACAATCATAAAACGTATAAAAAGCACGAAATCGGATTTAACAACGACTGCATTTTCTGCAAATGAGGACATTTATAATAGTCTTTTGAAAGACGCAGATAATGGAAGTATTGCTGCTACAGATGCTGAGGTATTACAAAAATCAACTGATGAACTGAAAAATGGTTCCTCCGATTTAATTATTGCACATTTCACGGAGCCTTTTACAGTTGGATCGGAAAATTCATTCGAAGTTGATGATCAAAATTATGAGGCTTCACTTCGCAAATTTGATGAATCTATCGGCTTGTTAATCAATGCAATCAAAGAAAGACCTTCTTATGCACAAGAGAATTGGTTGGTAATCATTACATCTAGTATAGGTGGACCCGCTATCAATGCGGAGGTGGATAACACCTCTTATGGTGATAACAATAGAAATACAATCACTTTTTTCTATAGCCCGAAATTTTCAAGAAGCTTATTATCAAGACCAAATTCAACAGAAATTCCTTTTGATGGCAATGCATTGCGTTATACCTATGGTAGTCCAGCAGTGAATTCAACATTACAAGATGCTGAATTGTATAATTTCGGACCTAATACAGATTTCACAATTAGCTTTTTCTTTAAATCAAATACTACTGGGAGTCACAATTACCCAATCATTCTTTCAAAGCGTGATGTTGGTTTCAGTGGCAATGGTTGGAATTTGTTTATGGAGGTACGAGATGGCAACAATAAGATAGGTTGGAATAGTAATATCAGCAGTCAAGTATTTGGCACCAAACAAATCAACGATGGATTATGGCATAGTTATACCGTTGTAGTCAGCAGATCCGGGGCTGCGGATTCGGTTAAAGTATTTACCGATGGAGTTTTAAATGCATCAACCACAATTAATACCAATTCTCTTCTTAATAATGCACCACTAGTGATTGGTAAGAAAGCAGGTAATGATAATGCAGGAGCTGACTTTCAGCTGAACAATCTCCAGATTTACAATACTGCATTTACAAACAAAGAGGTAACCGAATTAACAGGTATTACAAGTGTAGAGAACAACCATCCTAAAAAATCTAATTTAATAGGCTATTGGCCAGGATATGATGATGTAGGTACAAATAAATTAACGGATTTATCAGGCAACAATAAGCATATGGCGATCACAGGTCCATACAATTGGACAAGTTATAGTGATGTTGTAAATCATTTTCAGCCACCAATTCGTGATTCATTCTATAAGTTGGTTCCTAACGCTGTAGATATTCCATTTTTTATATATCAGTGGTTTGGAATTATTCCACAAGAAGCTTGGGGATTAGAAGGTAAAAGTTGGACGCCAACATTATTAGTGTCAACGTTATAATATTTTGGTTATGAAAAGAAATTTAAAGAATATATTCCTTGTTGCCTTATCCGTGTTGTCTTTTTCGTCATGTGGCAAGTATGGATACGATTTTGAACATGGTCACAAAGAGGGTGATAAGGAACCGTCTATAATAGAAACAGATACTACGATGTCTGTAGCAGACAAAAGTCTCTATCATCGCGCACGATTGTATCCAGGTTTGGTGGGGGATAATGTCAAGAGGATTACAGATACAGTTGTGACTTTTGATATGGATTACTTTTATGTGAGTACACAAGATCTTAAAGTTAGTCAAGTACCACAGCCTATTTTTAGTACAGGTCTATATGCTCCTGCTGGGGAAAATATTAAGATTATAGTTCCTGCTGGGGTAGTAGGTCTTACCGTACAAGTAGGGGTACATACGGATAATTTATCGGGTAAAGATCCATTGCGTAGAGATCCAATTATTTTCACTAGAAAGGAACTGTTTCCGGGCGTCAATTATGTGAAAAACCTATATGGGGGTACGATTTGGATATTGACAAATAATTCAAGAACACAGCCTGTAAGCTTAAATTTTTCGGGAGCAGTTCGATCACCGGATTTTATATTGGGTCAGTCAAATGTACAAGAGTGGTTAAAAGATGTAGAGAATACGCAGGTTCCTTGGTTAGAGGTACGATCCGAAAAGGTTATATTTTCTATTCCAAGGAATATGGTAATTAATTATAAAGGGGATGCTGCCAATGTTGAAGGTGCACTTACGGAGTGGAATGAGATATATGTAAAGGATTTTTACGATTGGATGGGGTTATTACCAAATACCACAGATCTTAAAAATAGATATCCAGATTTACCAGAACGCGCAGTTTTGGATATACAACCATCTGTTGGTTATGCACACAACGGTAATCCTTGGGTAGCACAAGCGGATAGACATTGGTTTAGAATGTTTACCGATAGAAATTATATTTTAAATCCTGATAATCTTGCAGAAGTAAGCTGGGGTGCATTTCATGAATTGGGACACAACTATCAGCAAGGTGGCACATGGAGCTGGAATGGATTGGGTGAGACTACCAACAACTTATTCATTTGGAAAGCGGCTAATAGATTGAATCGATTAGCAATTGCAAATCACCCTGCTATTCCTGATGCTTTTGAGGCTGGATTAGAGTATGCAGCTAAATCTACAGGTAAGAATATAATTACGGATAAAGAAACATCTACGGGTAATCATCCTTTTGTGAAGATTTTACTTTTCTTACAAATTTATAATAAGGCTGTAGGTAAAAATGGGGAGTCTGGTTGGGATTTTATGCCTTATATCTATAAACAAGCAAGAAATACAAATTATTCATTCTCATTAGACGAAGCTAAGAGAGACTTTTTCTACCGTACGCTATGTGATTTTACAGGAAAAGACTACCAAAAGTTCTGTAGAGCGTGGGGGATTCAGATTAGTTCATTAGCAAGAAGAGAAATGGCAGCGAAGTATCCACCATTGGAGAAAGCGATTTGGACATATAACCCATTGACTAACACAGGTGGTGAAGGTACAATCAATCCTAAAGAGGACGTTGATGTGACGGAATGGACTATTTTGGCAAAATCAACGGAAGAACCTACAGGAGAAGGAGCAAACAACGGTCAGGCTATTCGTATTATCGATGGTAATACCAATACATTTTGGCATTCACAATGGTCTGCAGCTACAGCTCAGCTACCTCACTCAATAACTTTTTCTTTGAAAGCGAATGAAATTGTTAAAGGATTCTACCTTGTTCCAAGGACAAATAGTGCTGGACAAAGACCTAAAAACATCGAAATTCAAGTAAGTATTGATAATAGTAATTATACAACCCTTACTGACGCGGATCTAGAAACTGGATATTCGTTTACAATGCCTAATTCTGCCGACCGTAAAGAATTCAGATTAAAGCAAAGTCGTGAAATACGTTTTGTTAAAATATTCTTTAGAGAGAATAATCATAGTGGTAATTCGAATCATGCAGTTTCAGAATTCGGAGCATTTTTTGACATCGACTAATACCTATCATACCATGAAAAGAAACTTATTAAATGTAATTCCATTGTTGTTATTCGCTGTAATAATTACGGGATGTACGAAATATTTTAATCCAGAACCCAAATTCGAAGAATACGAACAAGATTCTGAAAAAATACTTAAGCGTAAGATTTTGCTTATCTCTGTAGACGGTCTGGTGGGGAAGGAATTGGAGAAAAAAATCCCCAATAATCTTAGCCAATTGATGAAAACGGGTAAGTATTCATTTGATGCGTTGACGGATAATAATACTTCAGATCCAGCCTCTTGGGTCACTATGATGACTGGTTACAATTCGGATACACATCACATCACGGATGAGAGCTATTTGCCACAGCCTGATACGGAGCACCCACACGATGAAGTAACTTTTGCCCCAAGCGTAATCTATCGTTTGAAACAGGTGCAAAGCTCATTGAGAGCATCAATCGTTGTGCAAGATGAAGGGATTGGAAATATCTTGTTAATGGATTCGGATGAAAATATTGTAGTGAATTCAGATGAGAAAGTAAAAGATGAAGCATTAAAGGTATTTAATCGAGATAATGTATCAGATTTGGTAATTCTTCAATTTAAAGATGTTTTGAAGGCAGGTTCTACAGCTGGTTTTGATGCAGATAAGTCTGAATATGCACAAGCTATTGAAAAAGTAGATTCTCAAATTGGAGAAATCATAAATAAAATAAATACAAGAGAGGATAAAGAATACGAAGACTGGTTAATCATTGTAACTTCTAGCCATGGTGGTGTGGAAAAAAGCTATGGTGGTAATTCATTTCCAGAAAGAAATATTTTTACACTATATTCTTATAAACATTTTTTACCTCAAGAATTAAAAGCTGAAACTATGCAGTATGTGTTTCTGAATGGTTATTTTCCAGGAACTTATACACATTATGATGGGATAGCTACACGTACATTTTCTGAAATAGGGGTGCGAGCACAATCTCCTGCAGGAGACGCTAGCAATGTATTTAATGCAAATTCTACACCTACAGGAGCTATTACATATGATTTTAAATTTAGATTACGAGAGGATAATGTATGGGCAGGTCTATCCTTCACAGGAGGCTTTAGTTTCTGGTACAACTACTTTTTAGGTAAGGATGCTGCGTCCAATAATGTTAATAAAGGGTGGCATCTTTATGGTCAAAATGCAAATTTCAAATTAAGATTTCAAGATGGTACCAATACACGTGAAGTCGAATTTACTAGAGGTGCAGATGGAAGCTGGCATCATTATTCTTTCATTTTTGAAAAATTGACAAATACTACAACAGGTGTAAAAATCTATTTGGATGGAGTGTTATTAGCTTCTCAAACGATAGAAATGGGAGTAGATGCTTTTGCTAATGCGGAACCTTTGACTCTAGGATTTAATACACAAGCAACAAATCTAGGTTATACTCATATGGATATGGCAGATTTTAGAGTTTGGAACAGAGCCCTGACGGATGCTGAAGCAAGAAACATCGCTTGTCGCAATGAGATAGAATCTACAGATCCATTGGCTGGCAGTTTAATAGCGCATTACAGGGAACTATCGGCTAACACATGGTATAATTCCTTGGAGAATAATACACCAGATTTGACATTTTCTAATACTGCATCTGTCAATATAAGTGGCAACTATATGCCTTGTGACCAACCAAGTGATGAAGTATTCGTTCAGAATTTAGATATAGTTCCACAAATATTCTACTGGTTTGGTTTGAAGCCACATGAAACTTGGGGATTCCAAGGAGAAGTATTTTTGTCAAAATTTGAACTAGAATTTTTGAAATAAACGTCATGAAAAAAATATATAATAAAATTATTCCAGCTATTTTGATGGGTGTTTTGATCCTTGGAATAGGTGCATGTAAGGAAAATACATTAGTAATTCCAGATCAAATTCCTTTGGACGACATCGAAGTCAATGCACGTGGGCCTGTGAAGCAAAATAACTTTCAAGTCGTAGCTGATGACGATGAAAAAGTAAGATTTGATATCAGTTCTGTTGATACAGAATTGGTTGAATCTGTCTTTTTTACGTACAAT
Source organism: Sphingobacterium sp. (assembly GCA_045629405.1). Classification (GTDB taxonomy): domain Bacteria; phylum Bacteroidota; class Bacteroidia; order Sphingobacteriales; family Sphingobacteriaceae; genus Sphingobacterium. The sequence continues at coordinate 12,531 of JAZQRD010000183.1, forward strand.
AGAACTGGTGTAAAAGAAATTACAGAAGTAAAAGATTTCGAAAGTTTATATATAATCGAGAATTTGCCGGTGAGTACACCTTTGCCAATTGAAGTATGGGCGAAAGGTAAAAATGGTATTGAATCCAAAAAATTCTCTTATGTGGTTAGTGCATTACCATTTCCATCAAAAGGGATAGTTAATAATATCAATGTACAAGGTGGTATAAGGAAGGTTAGCATTTTTATGCTCAATCTTACAAGATCCAATGCAACATTATATTATAAAATAGATAATGCTGCAACATTTACAGCAGTTGACTTGCCTACACCGACGCCAGGGGATAACTTTGAAATAAAAGGAATCACGGAAGGTAAACACACATTAACTTATTATGTAAAAGATGCTAAAGGTGGCGAATCAGAAATTCGCACAGTTGAAGTGGAAGTACTACCTCCTGTATTGGTTGATTACAATACTGCAGCTTTACGAGCTGGTTGGACGCCGTATGCTTCGAATTCAAATTCTACATCCGAAGGACCTCCATCCTATATGTTGGATGGAAACACGGGGACGATTTGGCATACGAAATGGAGTACCACTGTCACATCAGATCATTCAGCACATGAGAAATACCCATTTACGTTAATTTTTACATTTACGCAAACTAGAGCAGCATCTGCTACAGGCTTATACAATGAAGAAGCCCTTAAAGCTCCTGCTGGACCTTATAAGCCTATTATTGTAAAAGAAGTTACGTTGTTGCACAGAGCCGTAGGTAATTACCGCGTAAAGGATATTGAATTATATGGGATCAAATTGGACGGTACAGAAGTGAAATTAGGTGATTTTACTTTAGCCAATGACCGTCAGGATACTTCTATACCATTGCCCGAAAATGAGACGCTTTTTAAAGCTGTCAAAATTATATGTTTAACAACTTTTAGTGCTATTGATCGATTCGCGAATATGAACGAAATTTATATCAAAGGTTATGACGAGTATTAACAAAGCATAATTCAAATCAATTTTTAATAATGTAATTGTAAAGCCTTATCACTTAATTGTGATAGGGCTTCTTTAGTTGGAGCTTTTATATCTATATTTTTACAACATCTTAACGCAATAAGCTTTATCTTGTGTATCCGTTTATAGGGCAAATAGATATCTAAACTTATGAGTAAAAAAGCCATTATTTTTTTGAGCATTGGATTGTTAATCGTGGTGGGATTGGTGACATATCGTATCATTACCAATACCAAAAAAGAAGAAGCCAATAAATCAGCTGGGGGAGCTAACCGCGCAGGAGGGGGAAATAAAGTTTACGGGCGAGTAGTTGAAGGACAACCCTTTGCGGATTACTTATCTTTGAGTGGCTCCATAGAAGCAAATGAGGTTGTTGAATTGCATGCTGAAGTGTCAGGAATAGTAGATAATTTGAATTTTCAAGAAGGAAGTCAAGTGTCTGCTGGACAAGTACTACTCAAAATAAACGATGCCGAATTACGCGCACAGTTGGCTCAAGCAAAAACACGCTCGGAGTTAGCAGGTGAAAACGCACGAAGAGCCAAACTACTTTTAGAAAAAGAAGCGATTAGTCAGGAAGAATACGACATTGCATCAGCAGATTTCCGCACTTCTGAATCCCAAATACAATTAATAAATGCACAATTAAGCAGAACTTTAGTTCGTGCGCCATTCTCAGGCAAAATTGGTTTACGCAATATTTCAAAAGGGAGCTACATCACACCTGCTACTGTTATTGCTAATCT
>JAZQRD010000184.1:0-2551 GCA_045629405.1 Sphingobacterium sp.
TCCTTGAAAAGCAGCCACAAGGCCAACTCTGTACGTAGAATCTTTTTCAGATATCTCTAAAGCTTTACGGTACGTATCAACTACTGCAAACACCTCTGCTGGTGAAGTTGTTTGATTCTCAAAAAACAACTTGAAATTGTAGCTTGTCGATTTACTTAAATCCACAACTTGCTGATTCGATGAAAATACAGTAGGTAAAATAACCTGCTGAGCCATAGACTCTACTCCATCAATCTTGAAAACTTTGCCTAATGCTTTCACAAAATGATCTGATGCAACACCAACACTAGAAAATTTTATAGCTCCTTGCACAAATCCATCTTCCGTAGGTTTACCGGATGCATCCACCCCAGGCTGAATATTCTTCATTACTTCAACTTTAAGAGCAACCGTATCTTGATCGTATAATGCTTTTGCAGTATAGCTCGTAGATGAATCCGTCTCAACTTCATCTAAAAGTCTGAGAAATAAAATCTGCTTAGCAGCATTCCTATCGTTGACTAAATTCTGAACTGTAGGCTGGTTTGCCTTATTTGTATCTTTTGCATCATTACCACAACTGGTCAATAGCGTTGTAGTTAATACTCCTGCAGCTAATACTGTAGTTATAATTTTTTTCATTCTCGTCCCGTATTGATTAATGACTTAAGTTACGATTTTTTTATTTAACTAATGCATCATACAAAATCTCAACTGGATGATACGATTTTCTAGCAGTACCATCTTTAATCTGATGTCTACATGAAGTACCTGCAGCAGCGATTAGTACATTATCGTCTGTTGCGCGAACAGCTGGTAACAACACCAATTCAGCGACTTTCATTGATACGTCATAATGCTCTTTTTCATAACCAAACGACCCTGCCATACCACAACAGCCAGATGGAATTACCTCTACCGTATAATTAGCTGGTAAAGAAAGCATTTTCTCTGTAAAACCAACTAAGTGAAAAGCTTTTTGGTAACAGTGACCATGTAATTTAATGTGCTGCTTAGCTGTATTAAATTGTTCGGCTTTGATGTTTCCTTTTTCCACTTCAGACCAAAGGAATTCATCAATCATAAATGAATTTTTAGCAAGCTGATGCGCAGAAGCCTTTTGATCTGTATCCACTAATGTCAAATACTCATCTCTGAATGTGATAATAGCAGATGGTTCAACACCTAAAAGAGGTGTTTGGTCGGTGATAATATCTGCCAAAAGAGCAACGTTAGATTTCGCCAATTTTTTCGCTTCCTTTACGAAACCTTTCGATAAGTAGGTACGGCCAGATTCTTTATGAGGAGGTACTAAGACTTCATATCCTAAAGCTGTTAATAATTTATATGCAGTAATACCTATTTCGGTATCGTTGTAATTTGTAAACTCATCACAGAATAAGTACACTTTACGCTTTTGTGGCGCAGTCGCTTGCTTGCCCACCCATTGACGCAAAGTTGTACCAGCTACAGTTGGTAATGATCGTTCTGGCGCAAATCCAATAACTCCTTTGATTACCCCAGACAAAAACTTATTTTGAGAGAAGAAATTATATAACGGTGCTACCACTGATCCTAATTGCTGAGATTTCGTAAAGTTTGCTATGACATGAGAGCGGAATGGTGCGCCATTAGCATCATAGTAATGCTGCAAGAACTCCGCTTTCATCTTAGCTACGTCCACACTAGAAGGACATTCTGTTTTACAACCCTTACAGCTTAGACACAAGTCCATGACCTCTTTGATTTCTTCGTGATCGAAGCGATTTGTTTTTGTCGAATTCGTTAAGAATTGACGCAACATATTTGCACGCGCTCTAGTCGTATCTTTTTCATTGCGCGTAGCCATAAAAGATGGACACATTGTGCCACCAGTAATTTCCGTCTTGCGACAATCCCCAGAACCAGAGCATTTCTCCGCCAATCGAAGAATACTTTCGTCTTTTGTAAAATCGAAATATGTACTTATGCCTTTGCCATCTACAACATTATCATAGCGCAAAGAAGTGTCCATCGGTGGTGTATTCACTATTTTATTGGCGTTGAATATACCTTTCGGATCAAAAATATGTTTTACATCTTGCAATAAAGCATAAACTTTATCACCCAATACTTTGCCGATAAACTCGCCTCGTAAACGGCCATCACCATGTTCTCCACTTAGTGACCCATTATATTTGATAACAAGATCCGTCGTTTTTTCTAATATAGAGCGAAATTGCTTTTTACCCTCTGGAGATTTTAAGTTGACAAAGGGCTCAATATGTAATTCACCCGCTCCTGCGTGGGCATAGTAGGATGCGTGCACACCTTCTTCTTTCAGCATAGCTTGAATGTCTGCCACATAAGCTGGAAGGTCTTCAGGTGAAACTGCACAATCTTCAATAAGATTGACTGGTTGTTCATCACCAGGAAGATTACGAATCAAACCCAAACCCGCTTTGCGTACATCCCAAACTAAATTCGTTTCCTTAGCTCCTGTGATCAAGGGATATGCATAACCAAGACCTTTACTTTGTAAATCTGCTTTCAACAAAGATGCCTTCTGCTCAATTTCAGCCAATGTATCGGC
>JAZQRD010000185.1:0-28084 GCA_045629405.1 Sphingobacterium sp.
CCGTTATAGTTATGCGAATACGCTTCATGCGAGAATGTAGCTAATCTATTGTTATCAAATTCACGCGTTGCTTTATTTTCAGCATTTGCAGGAGTTGGTGAAGATACTTCAATACCAAATTTTTTGAATTTCAAGGTCAATGAATTTTCAACTACAGGTTTTTTAGAGATTGTATAAAAAGAATATTTCTTTACAGAACCATCAGAAGTCAATGTATCTCTCATCATCGACCCTAATGCTATATGATCAACTGTCTCGACATTCGTATATTCACCAGTAAGTAAATCTAAATCTCCATGTTCTATAATGGAATGAAAATTCGCAGCTTCCATGTACCCAATCGCAATTTCACTATCTGATTTAATTGAGCCAAATACACCTCGAGCGTCAACCATTACATCGTATCGTACTCTATGGTGCTTTAATATCACTTGGATTGGATTTTCACCTTCCTTAGTTGCTATTGTACCACTAGCATAAAGTATATTTTTATTCCCTAAATTATTTTTCAGTATTTTTCCATCTTCAGTTATTTCTGGGATTTCAGATTCATCTGTCGATACTACAACCCAACGATACACCTTATTTGGTTCAACCTGAATAACAGGTGCCTGACGGCTTGAGTAGATTGAATTATCTAAATTAATGATTTTATCATCATCAAATAAAATTATTCTAAAAGCTTGACCATCCAAGGGTTTAACAGTAGAAGCTAATTTATTAGTAACTTGATCTTTTGATAAACTCTTTAAATTATTAGGTTGCCCATTAAAATAATCACTCCCGTTAAAAGTTTCTACAGCATTATTTATCGATTTAAAATCGATTGTTGAAACACTCGTTAATGCATCTAAAGAATTACCGACGCTAATCATGTTATCGGCAGACTGCGAATCGCCTGATAATGAATTTATAGACGCAAGCTTATCAAATTGATTATTATGACGAGACGCCAATTTAGTTTGATCGATGTCAATTATACCCATCATATTTATTTTGATATAAGTACCATCAACATCAGGATTCACAATTTCAGTTGTTGAATCATTCTTTGAACAAGACGATAAGACCATCAAGCTTAAAGAAATAATAAATTTTATTCCTTTGGAAAATGTAAGATTCATTTCGATTATAAGTTAAAATTCCAGTTCTTTTTCCATTGTTTTTTCTAACTGCCACTCTTCTATGTATGGATCGACGTCATCTGGAGAAAGTGGTATTGACCCTGCAGCAACTCCGTACTCAAGGTTTATGTAATGCACCTGAATCTCAGGGCTCACATAAGGTAATTTTTCTTTCATTCGTTATTATTGGTTTGGTTTGTCAAGCACAAAAGTAATTGCTAAAAGGCAAATTATTAAACAAAATTATAACAATGATTTTCTTAAAAGTTAAATTTAGGTTTGTATGATGAAATTTTTTAGTTTTATTTTACAATTAATGTCAATAGAAATTTCTTTTTAGTTTATTTAATATCAATAAAATAAAATTGAAACACAACAAGTTTATGCAGGACACTAACTTATTGATAATGAATCAAATTAACTCACTTATTATAATATAATGAGTTGCTAACACAAACTAAATGCTTAGATTTTTATATGTTAAATTCTATTATGATTTAACTACTAATAATTTATAAGCAAACAAACTTGACATATAGCAAATTTTTCCTAAACGTATTTTTAATGACATTAATATGACTTTAAAGTTGATGTCATTAAATAATTTATTATCTATTATTAATAAAATCTATAATAACAAACTCTCCCACTATAGATTTTAAAACCAATATTTAAATTGGTTTAATAAAGAAATCATTAGCAATAAGATTAATGCAAAAAAAGTAGGCTATTTACATAGCCTACTTTTTTAAAGAGTTTTTAATGATCAATCTTTGATCAACGATCTATCCAAGTGCACATACCCCCCATCAACATGCACTAATTGCCCTGTAGTATGACTCGACCTATCGGATAGAAGAAATATTGCCGTATTAGCTATTTCTTCAACGGTTGTCATGCGCTGACCTAAGGGAATATTACTAGTGATTTTCTTTAATACTTCTTCCGGATTAGCTAACGTTTGAATCCACGAATCATATTGCGGAGTTGCGCATTCTGCGACAACTATAGCATTTACACGTATTCCGTACGGCAATAACTCAACAGCCCATTCCCTTGTCAAGGCATTTCTAGCACCATTCGAAGCTGCATAACCAGAAGTACCACCTTGACCTGTCTCCGCAGTCTTAGAACTAATGTTTAAAATACAACCTTTACTTTTAATCAAATGCTGAATTGCATGGTGAACCATTAAATAATAATGAACGACATTCTTATGGTAAGAAGACAAAAAACCTTCATATGATCCATCTATAAGCCCTACACCATCATTATGTCCAGCATTGTTAACCACAGCATCAATCTTCCCGAAACGCTCAATAACCTTATCAATAACACTCTTGACTGTTTCAGGATTTGACAATTCAGCTTGCAGAGCTAATCCACGCCCTCCTAGATTTTCGATTTTCTTTATAACTGAATCATTATCACATTGATTACGACCAACGACGATAGCTATAGCACCCTCTCTAGCTAAAGCAAGTGCAATACCTTTGCCAATGCCTTTTGCAGCACCTGTGACAATAACAACATTGTCTTTTAAATTTAAATCCATCTCAAGTATATTATTAGGTTAGTTTATAAAACTTGGAAGCCGTTCCGCCCCAAAATGCAACCAACTCTGATTCGTTAAAATCCCCAAGTTTATTTTGAACAATTTGCATACTTTCTTCATACGTCGAAGCCAATAGGCAAACCGGCCAATCTGAACCAAAACATACGCGATCTTTACCAAAGCACGCTATTACATGTTCAAGATATTGTGTAAAATGATCCAATGTCCAATTGTTCCAATCCGCCTCAGTAGCTAATCCAGAAACTTTACAATATACATTAGGAAACTTACTCAAATCCGAAATAAATGCAGCCCAATAGTCAAACTCTTTTGTCTTGATAGCCGGTTTGGCTATATGATCAAGCATAAAGGCTTGGTTAGGATTCGATGCTACACATGCTAATGTTGCAGGATAATGTCGCGGACGTATCAGTAAATCATATGTAAGTCCATATGTAGATAACACAGATAGTCCATTTTGAAATCCTGGCCTTAGAAGAAAATCAGGATCTTCTTCGGCCTCAACTATATGTCGAAATCCTTTTACAATCGGTTTATGCAAATATTGCTCAACTTGCTCTTGTACATTCTCAGCTTGAAGATCAACCCATCCAATGACTCCCTTAATTAATTTATACACTTCAGAAAGTTCAATTAAAAAGTTTGTTTCAGCTATCGATTGATCCGCTTGAACAGCCACGACACCATCTATATGATTATTCTTTAATGTGTGCGCTATATCATTCGGCAAGAAATTACGTCTAATAGCTTCCATTTTATCTGTAATCCAGCCTTGATTATCTGGATGATAAATCCAAAAGTGTTGATGTGCATCAATTCGCATATTCATCTATTTTCTATAAGCAACAACTTCTTGTCTTTGTTCACCTAAATAATCAGCACCTAACTCAACAATATCACCAGGTTTTAGATATATAGGCGGGTTGAATCCAAGTCCAACACCAGCAGGAGTGCCTGTCGAAATCACATCACCAGGTAATAAAGTCATAAACTGTGATACATAAGAAACAATTTGTGGGATTGAAAAAATCAGATTTTTAGTATTACCTTCCTGATAAGTTTTTCCATTAACCTTTAACCAGAGACGCAAATTATTGATATCAGGAATCTCATCTTGAGTAGTCAAAACAGGACCCAGAGGAGCAAAAGTATCGCATCCTTTACCTTTATCCCATGTTCCACCGCGTTCAATTTGGTACTCTCGTTCAGACACATCATTATGAAGTAAGTATCCAGCAACATATGATAATGCCTTATCCTCGTCAACATAACTCGCCTTTTTCCCAATTACAATGGCTAGCTCCACTTCCCAATCTGTCTTTAGCGACCCTTTAGGAATCATTATTTCATCATTTGGCCCAACTAAAGCCGTAGTTGACTTCATAAAAACGATTGGCTCTGCGGGTATAGCAGATCCAGTCTCTTCGGCATGATCTTTATAATTAAGACCTATACAGACTATTTTCGAAGGACGCGCTATTGGTGATCCTAATCTAACTGATGTCGGAATCTCCACTAGCAAATCTCTATTGTTCTCCACATATGTACTTAATCTTACCAGACCGTCATTGTCGAAAAAGTATTCATTATAATCTGCATCAAAACTTGACACATCATAATTTTTACCAGCTAACTGAACCCCAATCTTTTCTTTACCTAACTCACCATAACGAATTAATTTCATGATTTATATATTATAATTTTAATGCTAGTTAATTATTTAATTTCACAAACCCACCATCAATAGGATAATCATTTCCAGTTATAAAAGCGGTGTCATCTGAACATAAGAACAAAGCTAATTTAGCAATTTCTTCGGGCTTTGCCATTCTGCCTATCGGCTGTGATTTCGATAACTTTTCGAACATCTCAATTTCTTGTCCAGGATAATTTTTAGCTATAAAGCCATCGACGAAAGGTGTATGCACTCGAGCTGGTGAAATCGAATTACAGCGAATATTATATTTCATATAATCTCTAGCCACACTTAAACTCATAGCATGTATCGCACCTTTACTCATGGAATAGGCAAAACGATCTGAAATACCTACTAGAGCCGCTATAGATGCCAAATTTAATATCACGCCACCACCATTATTTTTCATTAATGGAATTGCAGCATATAAAGCGTTATAAGCCCCTTTAACATTAATAGAAAACACACGCTCGAAATCCTCATTAGAACAATCCTCAAGACTTCCAACATGAGCTATACCAGCATTATTCACGAGGATATCTACACAACCAATTTCATGAATTGTTGATATGACAGCTTTATGATCTGCAACAGAACAAATATGCAATGTAGCATGACCACCAAATTCTAGTATTTCACGCACTACTTCACTACCAATTCTATTGTCAATATCTAGTATGTGCACATGCGCTCCTTCTTTAGCGAACAAGACCGAAATTGATTTCCCAATGCCACTCGCCCCACCAGTTATGATTGCTATTTTTTTTAGTAATTTACCCATTTCACTTATATTTTAAACCTATAAATCCGACCAATAATTAATAAATTTTTAATTTAGATAATAACGGTTAATTAAATGCATATTAATATTTTATATATTTACAAAACGTAAAACAGAATATTATTCTGTCTTCATATGACCAATTAAATTTCAACTCATTTATCACACAGACAACATCATAAACTTGAATATTTAACTAATGAAAACTATGTAATCTTATGTTAAATAATTACAAAAACATTCAAATTTCTGTTTATTCATTAAAATGACTTTAGATTACTCTGACAATAAGCATCGAATAAACTACAAATCTATCATCTTAATATAAAAAAAACTATACATCAGATAATTTCTGATCATAAAGCGTTTATTTAAACAACTACAACGAAACACCTCGTTTCCAAGGGATAAAATCGTCTTGACCTAACACTTCTGCTTTGGTCTTAATGCGCCCTGATGCCACTTCAATGATGTTATTTAAAATTCTTAAAGCTGCCTCTTCAATACTCTCTTCACCATCTATGATGGTTCCACAATTAATATCTATAATATCAGGCATACGTTGGTAAATTTGAGTGTTAGTAGATAGCTTTAATACTGGTGCGATTGGATTACCAGTTGGCGTTCCTAACCCAGTAGTAAATAATACCAAATTAGCTCCAGCCGCGACCTCCGCTGTTGTACTTTCAACATCGTTACCTGGTGTACACAAAAGATTCAAACCAGGTCTATTTGCTAACTCTGGATAATCTACCACATTTGTAATTGGTGAACTCCCCCCCTTTCGTGCAGCTCCAGCTGATTTGATCGCATCCGTAATAAGTCCATCCTTAATATTACCAGGAGATGGGTTCATATAAAATCCAGAACCATCAGCTACTGCTTTTGCATTGTACACTTTCATCAGCGTCATAAATCGTTCTGCTAAATCTTCATTAATACAACGATCACTCAACTCTTGTTCGACACCACACAATTCCGGAAACTCTGCAAGAATTACAGATCCACCCAGTGCAACAATAATATCTGAAATATAGCCTAGAACAGGATTAGCAGAAATACCAGAGAAACCATCAGAACCACCACACTCAAGCCCGATGCATAGCTTGTCCAATGTGGCAGGTGATCTTTCTATATTATTCGCTTCTGCTAGGCCAGCAATGGTTGCTCGTAATGCTTTATGCATGAGATCTTGTTCTGTGCCTTCCATTTGTTGTTCGTAGACATACAAAGGCTTATTAAACTCAGGATCGCGCTTAGCTATCTCTGATCTGAGAATGGAAGATTGTGCATGCTGACACCCTAAACTAAGAACAGTAGCACCAGCTACATTCGGATGAGTAATATAACCTGCTAGCAATCCACATAATGCGTCTGAATCAATACGTGTACCTCCACAACCCATTTCATGATTCAAGAACTTAATACCATCAACATTCGGAAATATTCTTTTGTTGTTTCCTTTTATTGGATCAGCTGACAAATCCATTTGTAATAAATCTGAAGCACTCGCACCAGCTTTGTATTGTTGAATTAAAAATTCAACCTCACCAGTATAATTTTTACTATCAAGTTTATAACCAAGTTTATCCTCAAGAGATTCTTTCAAAGTAGCAACATTTCGATTTTCACAGAATACTAGCGGTATCACCAACCAATAGTTAGCTGTTCCAACTTGACCATTAGATCTATGGTAACCATCAAATGTCAGACCCCTAAATGCTTCTACGTTCGGTATATCCCAACTCAATTTACGTTCACCTAATACGAAATCAGATGAGGCGTGTCGTAAATTATTTACAGTTAATAGACTTCCTGCAGGTAAATCGTCATTTAATCGACCAACTAATACACCATACATGTAGATTCCAGCATCTTTGTATAAATGCTGTAGTGTGAATTTGTGCTTCGCTAATACAGCTTGTTTTAAAGTCAACAAGTGACTATGGAACTCAATTTGCTCACCAGCTTCTAGATCTGTTATTGCCACTAAAACATTATCAGAAGGGTGAATTTGTAAGTATCGTTCACGTTTAAAAAAATTACTCATACTACAGACCAAATATTTTATTCATCATTACCCACTTTTCATCTGGATTTGCTCCAGGAATAACTCGTTGATAAGACCACATTAGATTTTCCCACTTTTGGACAATAGGATTAGAAGCATCCATTTCAGCCTTCTTATCAAAACTAAACGATTCATCTACTTCCATAATCATCATCAAACGATTACCAAATCTATATATATCCATCACAAGTACACCAGCACCCGTAATTGACTTCCTTATCTCAGACCATATTTCTTTATGATGCTCATCATACTCTCTAATGAGCTTAGGATCATCCGCAAGATCCATAGCGAAAACATATCTTTTTGAATCCATAATTAACTTTTAATTCCTATAATTTTTTTTTGATTGTACCAAGCAAATGCTGCTACAACAACAAAACACAACAATGGCACACTATATGATAATTGAATATTTGAGGTGATATCTGAAATCTTTCCAGCCAACAACGGTATTACAGCACCACCAACTATCGACATGATAATCAAACTTGAGGCTGATTTGGTAGAAGGACCTACACCTTCAACGCCTAAAGCGAAGATTGTTGGAAACATGATAGACATAAAAAATGCAATGCCTACCAAAGCATATAAAGTCCAAATACCTGAACCAAACATGATAACTAAACAAAGAATGATGGATATAATACTATAAATAAATAATAGCTTAGACGGTGCTATATAACGCATAAAGAATGTGCCGATAAACCGACCTATCATGAATAAAAAACCAGCTATTCCTGCATAATATTTACTTTCTTGACCAGTCATATTCAAAGAATCCTCAGCAAAGACCAACAAAAAACTCAAAATGTAGATTTGCGCACCAACATAAAAAAATTGAGCTACGATTGCCCAAGAAACATTCTTATGCTTTAATGCTTGTAAGATAGACCCTTGATCTGATTCCTCTTTAATATCGGGAAGCTTGGTGAAAAAAAACAAAACCGCAACAGCTAATATTAAAAAACCTAATAACAAATATGGTCCTTTTACGAGCGAAGTCTCTGCTTGAATATAGGCGACCCTTGCCTCTTCTGACAACGCAGCAATTTGATCTGATTGAAGTGGTTCTTCAGCTAGAATGAATACTCCTCCAACGATTGGAGCTATTGATGCTGCGAGACCATTAAAAGACTGAGCAAAATTTAGGCGTTGCGTAGCCTTGGCAGGATCACCTAATACCACGATATAAGGGTTAGCAGCAGCCTCAAGAATGGTTAAGCCACACGATAAAACGAATAGGGCACCCAAGAAATATGGATAAGAAATAGCATTAGCAGCTGGTATAAACAAGAAACATCCAAGAGCAAAAACGCTTAATCCAACCAATATACCTGCTTTGTAGCCATATCGCTGCATTATTAATCCAGCAGGAATAGCTAAGAAAAAATAGGCTGCAAAAACAGCTGAATCAACCAGCGATGCTTGGAAATGGGTCAAACTAAATGCACTTCGCAAATGCTTGATTAGAATTGGGTCAAGATTATGAATAAATCCCCAAAAGAAAAATAGGGACGTTATCAAAATAATGGCAAATGTATAATTGCTCTTTGTCATAGAATTTAGAAGTATAATTGTTAGTATCTAAATAAGTAATATTTCTTATAATTTTATTAAACTCTATTACCTAATTATTAAACTATATTACCTCAATCATTACGAATATCTAAGAAAACAAGAATATATTCTTAATTTAGGATATGAGGATTAAGCAACTTACGCTCGAGAATAATCATTATAATAGTTTTCATATACGTCACGAGCGTATTCCACGCCATCAACATACATGGCATTATCATGAAGAATTAGAGTTAATTCTTATTCGAAAAGGTTATGGTACGCTATTTATTGGGGATCGAATACAAGAGTTTGAACCTGGTATTATCGTTTTGATCGGAAGTAATCTGCCACATTATTGGCATTTTAGTAGATCAGATACGGAAGAAATTGAAATGGATGGTATTGTCATCCATTTCAAAGAAGAATTTGCGGGTAGTACTTTGTTAAATTTACCAGAGATGGAGAATTTAAAATATATGTTAACCAAAGCTAAGGTTGGTATTCTAATAGAAAATAAACACATCAATCAATTGTCCGACACTTTCCATGAAGTATTACAAAGTAAAGGGTCATTCCGGATAATAGGTTTATTAAGATTATTAGCTGATATTAGCGAATTACCGCATCTAAGCTTAGTAAGTAGTACCTATGCATATTTGAATAACCAGTCTGATGAGAAGAGAATGAATCAGATAATGAGTTATATTCAAAAGCATTATCTATCTACTATAAGTATTGACATACTCGCAAATGAAGCACAAATGACAAAAAATTCGTTTTGTAGATATTTCAAGCTGAAAACTGGAAAATCCCCAATACAATTTATCATGGAGCTACGTATAGGCTATGCTGCCAGACTTTTAAAAAACAAGAACCTCTCCTTGCAAGAAATCTGCTTCGCTAGTGGTTTCAACAATTTTGTACATTTTCATAAAACCTTTAAAACTTTTCTTCATACAACACCCAATCAGTTTAGAAAAATAAAGGGATAGGTAACGCTGTACCTATCCCTTTATCTTCTATTTACTTAAAGAGAATGGTAAATCCTCTAATTTCGTACCTCTAGTTAAATTTGGTTTACTATCCATCTCAAAATCAAGAGTCATCCCTTTAATAAGTTCTGAATGTTTGATATAATTTTTAGAATATTCTTTCTTGTTAATATTTAAAGATTTGATATATCTATTTTCAGCAGTATTAGATTTAGCTTTAATTGCTACTTTATTACCATTACTTAAGTGTAAAGTTATTTTATCAAATAACGGTGAACCAATAATGTATTCGTCTGTAGCTGGTGTGACAGGGTAAAAACCCAAAGCTGAAAATACATACCATGCCGAAGTTTGTCCATTATCTTCATCACCACAATAACCATCAGGATTTGGAGTATACATTTTGTCCATAGTCTCTCTTACCCAGTACTGTGATTTCCAAGGAGCACCTATGTAGTTATACAAATAAGTCATGTGCTGAATAGGTTGATTACCGTGAGCATACTGTCCCATATTAGCAATTTGCATTTCTCGAATTTCATGAATTGGAAATCCATAATAACTATCATCAAAGATTGGAGGTAATGAAAATACAGAATCAAGTTTCACCTCCATCGCTTTATGACCACCCATTAATTTGGCCAACCCTTCAAAATCCTGGAATACAGACCAACTATAATGCCAACTATTCCCCTCTGTAAATGCATCGCCCCATTTGAATGGATTGAATGGTGACTGAAAAGAACCATCTTTATTTTTACCTCTCATTAAACCTGTATTCGAGTCAAATAGTTTTTGGTAATTGTAAGACCTGTCTTTATAAAATGTAATGTCCTCCTGCGATTTATCTAATACCTTAGCTAATTGATATATACTAAAATCATCATATGCATATTCTAAGCTTCTGGCTGCATTCTCGTGTATACCAACATCGTACGGCACATAACCCAATTCATTATAATAGTTAGCACCAGTCCTGCCAACGGCAGTTAATGGTCCAGCATGCATTGACCCTTTCTTCACTGCTTCATACAAGGTCTCGATATCTTTTGATTGTACACCTTTGATCCAGGCATCAGCCACTATAGATGCAGAATTATTTCCTACCATCGTATTTCTATAACCAGGTGAAGCCCATTCAGGTAGCCAGCCACCTTCTCGATATGCATTAGCAAGTCCCTCTTGAATTTTCAAGTTTACTTCAGGATACATTAGGTTTAAAAATGGAAATAAGGATCTGAAAGTATCCCAGAATCCAGTGTCCGTATACATATACCCCGGTAACACTTTTCCATTATAAGGTGAATAATGCAATACTTCATTGTTCGCCCCATATTCATAGAACATGCGCGGGAATAATAAAGAGCGATAAAGACAAGAATAAAACGTTCGTAATTGGTCAATAGTACCTCCTTGTACTTCGATTTTACCCAGTTCTTTATTCCATAATTTCTCTCCTGCTTGCACTACCTGGTCAAAAGATCTTTCACCAATTTCTAATAAGTTTCGCTCAGCTTGGTCGATCGAAATGAACGATGAAGCAACTTTCACGAGCACTTGATCCTTTTTACCTGCAGATTCGAAGCCAACGATTGCGCCTACATGATCTGCTTTCACCAAAAAGCGCCCGTCTTGTAATACGGAGTCAGCAAATGTAGCTACATCTTTAAATGGTTTATTAAAGCTCAGTACATAATAGTTTTTAAAATTATCAGGCACACCTCCACTATTTTTAGTAGAATAACCAACAATTTTCTTTTCATTAGGAATTACTTCTACATACGAACCTTTGTCGAATGCATCCAATAGTACATACGCTTCATTAGTTTTTGGAAAGGTTATTCGAAAGAAAGCTGCTCTTTCCGTAGGGGTCACTTCAATATTCGTATCATAATCTGCAAGATATACAGCATAATAATGAGGTTTCGCTACTTCAGCCTTATGCGAGAAATAACTTGAGCGCTTATCTTGATCAAATGTCTTATTGGAAACCATGGCCATAATACTAAACTGACCGTAGTCATTCATCCATGGTGATGGCTGATGAGTTTGTTTTATACCACGAATTTTTTCTGCAGTATAGGTGTACATCCATCCATCACCCATTTTACCAGTTTGGGGCGACCAGAAATTCATTCCCCATGGCAAAGCTATGGCCGGATATGTATTGCCACTCGATAGAAAATAGGTGGATTGTGTACCGACTAATGTACTTACGTAATCGAGTGGTTGGGTAGTTTGATGTATTTTTTGCGCACTACTATGCAAATAGCATGCTAATAATAGCAGCATCAAATAATAATTTAGCTTCATTTTGTTGGTTTATATTAGTAGTAATAAATATCTACAATATAATTCGATTAAACAAAGCTAAATTATTATAGCTAAATGAATTTAAGAATGATCTTACCTTGAAAGTTTCGAGATTCCATGAGCTCGTGAGCTTTAGATGCCTCTTCAGAATTAAAGACTTTATAGATAGGAACGCTGAACGATCCATCTTCAAGAAATGGTAATACAAATTCTCTAATATCTGCAGTCAACAAAGACTTAAACTCATCATCGCGATTTCTCAATGTGCTACCAGTGATATAAATACGCTTTTGCATCATCTTTATGAGATTTAGCTCTACCTTAGCTCCTTGCATCGCATTTATATAAACTAACCTACCTTCTTCTTTCAGCACGTTTATATTCTTACTGAAATAAACACCCCCAATGCTATCTAGTACTACATCAATATTATTTCTTCCAATAATATCTTCGAAATCATCCTCTTGATAATTAATTACTGTATCGGCACCTAGGTTAATAGCATATTGCATTTTCGTGCTAGACCCTACAGTAGTCGTCACATGTGCACCGAACAATTTACCTAATTGAATAGCCGTACTTCCAATTCCTCCAGAACCGCCATGTACTAATAAATTCTCACCTCGTTCAAGTCTACCACGTTGAAATAGATTATGCCAGACAGTGTAGACTGTTTCTGGTATTCCTGCTGCCTCCTCAAAGGAAAGGTTATTTGGCTTTTTTAGGACTGCGCCTTCATGAACACATACATATGTTGCATATCCGCCTCCAGAAACTAAAGCCATCACTTCATCACCGACTTTCCACTGCGTTACCGAGTCGCCAATATCTTCAATTACACCAGATACTTCCAATCCTAAAATATCTTGGACGATATGACTTGGGGCGGCATAATTGCCTTTTCGTTGGAATATATCTGGTCTATTTACACCTGCAGCATATACTCTAATGAGTACTTGTGTTGAACTTATTGTTGGTTTTTCACGTTCTACGATTTTTAGTACATCTGGCCCTCCTATCCCATGCATCACTACTGCTTTCATATTATTTTGTCAATTTTTGTAGTCTTAAATTCAATGATATCATAAAGTATCTTCCTAGCCTGTTATTGCGGGCTTCATATACATCATTACCGATATATTCAGCGAAGATGCCCATATTACGATTTTGATCTAAAAGATCAAACCCTTGGATTCGTAATAATGCTCTTTTGTTTTTAAGAAATGTATATTCTACGAATGCATTCATAACAGTTTGGTTAACATTCATAAAATTATTAGCATACCCATTATTATATCGTTGCGACATTTCCATTCCCATACTCCAATTGTTACTTATATAACCTTTTGCTCCGAGCCCTAGAAATAGCGTTTCGACGTTTATTTGAGTACGATAAGGTAAGTCATAACTCGCTTTATTCCATACATAGTTAGTATTCAAAAGAGTTTCAACATAATCGCTCCACTGATATTTTAGTTGCAATGACTGATTGAATATAAATTGATTTGTCTTTCTTTCCCTCTCATCTATGTAAGACAAATTGTTATAATAATCCATGGATCCATTTATATCCAAATGCCAGCTCTCATTGATTAACGGCGTATTGAATGTATAAAACCATTTCCAGTCGTAATATCCGTTCGCATTACGAAAAGTAGTTTGTTGTATTGTACTATTACCTTCTGACTTTTTATCGCTGACTATTTTATTAGATATACGATTATAGACTAAGTTCGTCTCAAAATATTGCATTCTAGATGAAATAGTTTTTCTTATTGTCGTAGATATCTGATGTGCAAATTCTGCTTTTAGCTCAGGGTTACCAGTGATTATATGACGCGAATTAGTATTATCCACTACAGGAGCTATCTGATAGAATTGTGGCTGATTATTTCCTCCTCTATAATCTATCTGCCAATCCATCTCTTTTGAAAACTGGTATTTAAATAATGCTGTGGGTATTAAATTGATATTTTCATATGTGTAGTTTTGATCGTCTTTCAATAAGTTTCCTTTCATAACAACGGGTTGTACTGAAAATCCGATATTTAATCTCAAACGTTTATCAGGTGTATATTGATAGGTGACGCCTGTCTTATTACTTCGGAAATAATAATCGTAGTCTACACGCAGAGAATCTATATATGAAGGTGACATGGCATCAATCCGATCTTCCACACTTCGTGTAGTATGTATACCTGTTATATCGAATTCATATTTGAATTCAAATAGACTATGCGAAAAGAAAGGCTCAATGAAAGTAATTACGGCTTTCTGCGTATTAGAAGAGTTTTTATGGTCTATATATTGATTTTGACGATAGATTCCAATTGAATCTAAAACAATATCATTTGATATTTCATGATATCTTTCTTGGACAAAGTTTTTTTGGTACACGTTATTTCTATTCAACATTATTGTACCAAGCAATTTTCTCTTTGGTCTATTAAAAAACTTTGAATAATACAACTGCATTTCTCCATTTGGAGTAACCATACGAAGAGAATCTTGAAACACCCCAAGATTTCTCTGATTTCGATTTTCAATAGTAAGATTATTGAATGTCTCAGATAATTTAGAATTAACTGATAAATCAGTTATAATCTTTAGCAGGTCCCTATTTTTAAAAGTATGATCTATTACGAACTTTAATTTATTTAGGACATTTTTCGAATTTATTTGATACTCTTCTTGTCTTCGTATTGTATTACCTATATAGGTGGATAACATATTTGAATTACCCGTGATTGCATTATCTTGTTGCAAAATGTTATACTGAAAATTGAAAGATGTCTGTGATGAAAATTTATCCGTCACATTTAACCCTAATGTCTTAACTGTTGTTAACCCATCAACCGGGTCTGCATAATCACCTATATCCAGACCATTTCGCTCTCGACTTCCGCCGTTGTTCAATGTTCCAAAGCTAACCATATTGGTATTGGTATTATTCCAAGCCGCAGATAGGGATACTTCTCTACCATTATCAAATTTGTTTAACCCAATATTACCAAGATACCTATCGTCGGTACCTATACCGCCGGTGATTTGCCCAAAATAAATTTGCTTTTTATCTTCTTTCAGGCTTATGTTGATTATTCGTTCAGTACTTGCTCCTTTTATTCCTGACTGCAACCTATCCTCTCCATATGAATCTATAACCTGCAAATTTTGTATATAATCCGTAGGTAGATTTCGTGTCGCAGTCAGCACATCGCCACCAAAAAAATCTCTATTATCTACTTTTACCCGACTTATGGGCTTACCATTAAAATAAACAGAACCATCTCTAGCAACATGAAAACCAGGCAGTTTCAACAAACCTTCCTCTAAGAGTGCATTTTCACGAAAATCAAAAGCCGAAAAATTAAACTGTATAGTATCCCCATTAGCCACTATTGGAACTATTTTATGAACCCGTACATCTTGGATAGTCAGTGGACTCGAATCAAGTACCTGAGGAGTTGCATATATTATCTTATTAGCAGGAGTTAGCTCATAACTTTGGACAGCATTTTTATAACCTAACATACTATATGTTAGAAAAGCATTATTACCTTTTACATTTGTAAACTTAAATAATCCTTGAGCGTTTGAAATTCTGTTTATGGTATCTAATTCTGTTACTAAGTTTATAGATACAGACTTAAGGGGTTTACCGTCTACATCTAATACTTGACCTTCTATACTGTGTTGAGCAAAAACATGTATACCGATTAATTGAAGGATCAAAATCGATACAATAGCATAAATATTACGCTCTACGAATACCACAGTTTTTAAAATATACTTGTTTTTTTCAATATACTAAATTTAGAACATTCTAAAAAAACTATACTTTGAAATATATACTTTTCTTAATGTATATAGCTGTACTAAACAATAAAAGCTCACCATTTGTGAGCTTTTATTGTTATAATATTTTATTTTTTATTCGCCATCAAAGCAAACTTTTACCAAATGTCTGTCTATTTCCCAACGACCTGTACCTTCTTCTCCAATGACATCGAATAATTCTAATATACGTCTCGCAATGAACTCTTCTTCCACTTGTTCAGCTAAGAACCATTGAATAAAATTAAATGTCACATAATCTTTAGCACGTACACAAGCGTCAGCCATATTGTTGAATTGTTCTGTAACGAACATTTCTTGCTCTAATGTCTGTTCAAACACACCGCGGAATGATTCAAAATCAACAGGAATATTAGTTACTTCCGGTGAAATAGGACGCCCCCCTCTTGAACTGATGTAGTTGAACAATTTCAACATATGCTCGCGCTCTTCATCAGATTGTTTAGCAAAAAACTTTGAAGCATTATCTAAACCTTGATCACCACACCACGCTGACATCGCTAAATATAATGCCGACGAGTGCGCTTCAACTTTAATTTGAGCATTAATTATATTTTCGACCTCTTCTGTTAAAGATGACTTTAATTTTAATAAATCCTTCATATCTATGTAGTTTTTAATATTTTAAATTTTGTTACTTAGATTAACATCTAGAATAATATAGCAAATACCATACCTTCTCTTATCAATAAGACAAATATAAGTGGTATAGCAAGATTTTGTACATAAAATCTGCTATACAAATTCAGTCTAAATTAGACTTCAGAAATATAAGTTATTTAGAATCAGTATGATTAAAAGGCTAACATAGAACCTCTACGCATTATCGAACGAATCTCACCATTGAGTTCAATCATAAACTTAGCTCCTGCTAATAATTCGCGTAGATTTAAAATATCTTGAGCAGACAACAAGTAGCAACGCTCTGAACGGAATGGCATGATTACCTCAAAGTCCGACCTGCGCGAAGAGTCGCATAACATAGCAGCTATATCTATCGAATCAATTTTCTTTTTGAAAGAAAAGAAATCACTCACACTAAAAGATGTCGTTTTGTCTTGAAATTCTAACCAATAACAATTTTGTCGGGAACACTGATATACTGCACCTTCATTTGTTTGGTAAACTTCTTCAACTTGAGCTAATGGACAAATCATTTTGTGTATTGTTGATATAAAATACTGCTTTTGTTCTCTATGATGCTGCAAATATATACCTAATTAAGAATTAATCCAAATAAAAAAGCGACCAAAATTGGTCGCTTCTACTTTTTAATTTTCTTATTTTTTTAAAACTCTTCTTCTTCTGTAGTAAGTAGATCTTTATGATTACTTACATTGTTTCTAGTTTTAGTTTTGTGTTTATCAATTTGTTTTCTTAACGATTCAATTGCCACATCAGTAGCTTCTTCAAAACTTTTAGCTTGCGCTTTGGCAAACAATTGACTTCCAGGTATATTAAATTTCAACTCCACAACTTTATTAGCTTCATCTTCGACATTTTCTAATCTTAGGTAGCAAACACCTTCAATAATGTTATCCATGAATTGCTCAAGCTTACTAGATTTTTTCTTAATAAAATCCACTAACTTTTGATCTGCATCGAATTTGATAGATTGCACAGTAATATTCATTTTTCCTCCTTTTTTAAGCCTTTGGATGAGCTTGTTTATAAATTGTTTTCAATCGTTCAGCTGAATTATGCGTATATATTTGTGTCGCAGATAATCCTGCATGACCTAATAACTCTTTGATTGCGTTAAGATCTGCACCATTGTCTAAGAGTATTGTCGCAAAACTATGCCTTAATATGTGTGGACTTTTCTTTTTTTGAGATGTCACCATACTTAAGTATTTATTGACAATCCTATAAATCAATTTTGCATATGCTTGCTTCCCTTCTTTAGTAACGACTAAATATTCGGAATTGTTTTCTTGATAATGTTCTTTTTTCTGACTTAAATACGTTTTTAATTCTGTTGATAATGTTTCATGAATCGGTACAAATCTAAGTTTGTTCCTTTTACCTAATATAAGTATTTTTTTATTATAAAAATCAATATCACGTTCTTTTATTTCCAACAATTCGGCTAAACGAATCCCAGTACCAAAAAGTAATTCCATGATGACAAAATCGCGAATCTGTTCAAAAGTTACATTATCTTCACCACTATAATCCATTTGATCTAATAGTCCTACCATTTTATCTTTTTCGATGATTGTAGGTAGTTTTTTAGGAGTTTTAAGAGCCTGAACCAGTTTAACAGGATTTTTCTCAACAAGACGTTCTCTTTGTAAGAATTTGTAGTAAGATTTTACAGATGAAATAGCTCGATTAACGGTACTTGGACTTTTCCCTGCTTCACGCAAGCTTGAGAAATAAAAGCGTAATAGACGATAATCAACTTCTTCAAATGGAACTTTCTCCATTTCCAAGAAGGTTAAATAATTGTCAATCTCCGACTCATAAGCCTTGATTGTGTGAGCTGATGCTCTTTTTTCATATGTAAGAAATCGGATGAATCTATCTTTATACATGCTTTTTTTATACTAATCTTACTAAAATGACATCCCAACGCGTATATATGGTAATACAGCTTCTCTACTAAACCCTAGACTCGCTTGAATAACAAATAAATCGCCAGGTGACACGAAAATACCACCACCTATACCATGATGCCACATATTCGAATGCTCCTGTTTAATCCAAACTCTACCAACATCGTAAAAGCCAGTCATGCCAATCGTCGCCGGAAAAATATAAGAATTAATTGTCCAAAGTTTATACCTTAAATCCAAATTATTATATAATGCAGACTCTCCTGTGAATCTCCTTGAATTGAACCCCCGTAGACTAGATTCACCTCCCAATTGCGCATGTTGATAATAATTTGGTGAGCCAAATACCTTCTGTACGCCAGATCTATTGGCTATAGTAAATCGTTCTCCTAACGTATGATAAAGCGAGAATGTTGCTTTGCTACTCCAATACTGCTGTTTCCTACCACCAACTTCGTGTTGCCACACTAGATCTGCATAAAAGACATATCCTCGCGTAGGGAATGCAATCTGATCACGCTTGTCGTGTAATAAATCAACTCTCAGACCAGAAAAAAATGAATTACCAAAAACAAAGTCTTCATTGTTTTCATTGGAAAAATCTTGTAAGAATCTTTCGTCATTGCTGTTGTACGAGCTCGTATAGAATTGAGAATACCATCCATACGAAACCTTCAAGTTGTCATTAATATGAGCTCGTAATTGCACTGTTGCATCAATCAAATCGTAACGACTACGATAATAGTCTATCCCTCTGTCTTCGTCATTGAAGGTATTATCTTTCTCATAGATGGTCTCATTACCATATCCGAAGAAATTACTCTGATTAAGTGGACCCATTGAATTAAGTTTCAAAATCAAATCTTGATTGTTAATCACATGACTTAATTCGCCTAAATAATCGAACATAAATGACTTTCGTCCTGTCAAATAATGGCCCATGAAAGTATGTCTGCTAGCTAATGGCTTCTTCCGAAAACCCTGTTTTTCTATTAGATAGCCCAATTCTAATATTAGGCCTCTATCGATTCCATAATTCAAATTGAATAAAAATCCCTTTCGATCATAAACAAAATTGTCGTACTCATAGCTATGCACACTCGAATCGGCAGACAATTTTCGATGGAATTCTCCCTTAAGTTTGTAATCATTAGCGTCTTCAATATTGGAATCATATATGTATATATTATTGGACTTATCGATAGGAAATGGACTTAAATATTTATCAAAGCCCTTTCCTCCTATTAGTCTAATTTTAATAGGTGTTACCGATTCACCACTAATTGTATACTCATCATTTCCATCTAATCCATATAGTCGTATTTCTGAAGTCTCATTGGCAATAAAAGTACGCTCAAATAGTCTTCGACCTGGAGTTCCATCCTTTTTTTTGTTATGGATTGTAACAGTGACACGCTGATCACCTAATACATCGACTGCAATGAATTCATTTTTTTCTGATAAAGGTATATCAACCGTTTTTGCTAGGCTAAGATAATAGATCATAGCTGTATTATGTAGAGAATCCCTACGTGCTTTGATGGTTTGATACAATCTTGCTGAACTCAAATTTTGAATCGCAATTGGCATTTTAGTCATCGCTTCACTAATCACCGCATCAGTTATTGACTGCTGTACATGAGCAATAGCTTCTCGCCAATCGTTGGCTGACAATTCATTCAAAAACAAACGGTCGAAATGGCGAGCATTGAAATTCCACTCGTCAATATTTCGTATATGTTTATTATATGGTTGAACATTAGCCTTTAGATATTGGTATGAAAGTAACACAGGTAATATTCCTGACGTATGATAATACACCTTATCTCTATCCCGAGGGACAGGTATGTATTCAGTCTCACCTTTGTTCTTTTTAGGTTGCCAACGCCAATTATCTTCGTGTCTATCCCAATCACCAAGGACCATATCTAATAATCGCACATGTAACACTTTTTCCTGTTCTACAAAAACATCATTATCTTCCTTCAGTTTTCGTATCACCTTCAAGGTATTATCTGTCTCATTATCTGCATCTGGCATGCGTACCTCAAATATATAAGCTCTATTTTTAAAAATGTCTCTATACTCACCAAGTCTTGGATCATCTCCTACAAAAACCAATTCGGGTTCAGCTGCTTTGATTCCTAATGCTTTATTAAACGGCGGAACAGTCAATGCACCATATGGATGTACAATAGACACTTGATCTTGCACAATATCTTTTGCGATTGTCATACGAAAAGCTTCAGGTAAGCTGCGTTCTGGGAATTTCTGAATTGAACGCAACACATATTCCCTACCACTGGTATCAGCTAAGCGAAGTGATTGTGTTTGCATGCCTCCACCGAGTTTAACAATAGATAATCCACCCTTTTCATTAGACAATTGCATGACGCGCATACGTACTGGTGTATTGTACAATTTTCGATAACTATCACCCAAAAATGTACGATGCAGTTTACTTACTTGATCATATTCTTCTGAGATGATCGTTGTAATTGAATCAGCTATCTGCGATCTACTCTGCATACCAAATAATGACAGCGTAAATAATAAGATTATTTTTAGATACGTAAACATAAGCGCTAATTATCTAATTGTACCTGAACACGAAACGACTTAAGATCTTCTACTCCCTGTAATTCATCTATTTCAACACTGTCATATGTACCCGCAACATATCCCTGAGAAGCAAGCTCTTGTAATATCAACCGCAGTTCAGTCTCAACCTTCTTAGTCGAATAAACAATGGCAATCATATTGGGTTGTACTAGCCTTTCCATAGTCCCTTTGACTAGCGCTTTGTCGAGTCGCTTTTTTACAATCTCATAGCGTATATTATAAGTACCTTCTACATCAAATCGTTTTTCATCTTGTCTAAAGGTAATGTCAATTGGTGTAGGATGTACAAAGATCAATTGTGTAGTTACTATAGGTACCGACAATGTATCAAGTGCATGGTATGTTTTTCGAGCTATCTCTACCATAGATAAGATTTGCTTTTTCCTCAAGTCTAATAAAAGGTTCTCTTCGAAATATTTTGTTGGAGTAATAGACTGTCCGATGTACATATCGTATTCAATGCCATCTGTGCGAAATTTTTCAAAATAACTCGGATACGTATGCTGAACAATATCGTTGAACGCATACAACTCATAAGAAATGATCTCATTCAAACTATTTAAGGAATGTTCTAAATCAAAAACTGCTTGATTATTTTCTGCTTGTGGCCCATGTTCATTGGCCAAATATTGATTTTTATAACGCTGTAGTAATGGATCTTTTTCATTGAGTTCATCAAGAAAAGTAAAAACATCTTCTTGAAAGAATGAGACAATATCTAATAAAAATTGCTCAATCCTACCTTCATCTAACCACGACTTGACCGTATTAAATCGATTAATAAAACGTTCATAATTGTCCTTCTGCGAAGAAAATTCTATTTGATCAACTATGAGCTGAAGTAAACCGATTCGCTGAAAACTATCCTGTCTATAAGCAAAGTTTCTAAGTTTAGTAGAGTTTCTGATGTCGATGTTGCCATGTAAAGGATAGATTTTTTTAAAATCTATTTTTTCAAGTACAGCATTTTTAGGATTATTCGTTTGCTCACTGATAAAACGTGCTGCTACTTGATTAAATCTCCATTGTACAGCAGGCTGCAAACTTGTATAATTTTCTAATATTATTGTATCTAGTGAATTTTTAAACTTTCGAATTATATCATCTGCTAAATGTGCAATTAATGGCATTATTGATGAGATATTTACATATGTACTCGTTGCAAGTTGAGTGTCATCATAACTATATACCTCTAAGAAGCCGACCAATCTATTCCTTTGTTTGAGAGGGAAGCATACATAGCTTTCAATGCCTTTATCTTTAAGTGTCGTTTGAAAATTTTCATTAAGACTATTAAACTCTTTTTCAATACCATACGATATGGTATAAGGGTTTTGGAGATAATTATATAATTGATCTTTAATAGAAGATTTAGACTTTAAAATTATTTGACCGATATAAATACTGTTTTCACATAATCCTGAAGTGAAGAGTGGATAACCATTCATCTCCAATAATGGAATAAATGAGCAATACAAATTGCTTGACCCACCAATTGTCTGTACAATCTTTCCTAACTCTACACCAATATGCTCTCGATCAAAATGAGATACATTATTTATCAATTTTTGAATTGCGTTAGCCATATGATCACGTGTCTTATCCAAAAATTTGATAATTGATATCCCACTAAATTTAAATTTACGTAGATCTATCATTTCCAATAGTGGTATTATATCATCAAAAGACTTGATATCGCGCTCTCGGAAAAATCCTAAATCTACAAAGGGTAAGTTTTCAATTGGAGCCACGTCTACAAAACTAAAGTCTATTTTTAGTTGATAATATTGAGCAACGCC
Source organism: Sphingobacterium sp. (assembly GCA_045629405.1). Taxonomy (GTDB): domain Bacteria; phylum Bacteroidota; class Bacteroidia; order Sphingobacteriales; family Sphingobacteriaceae; genus Sphingobacterium. Next base: position 22,951 of record JAZQRD010000185.1, read on the forward strand.
ATTTATCTCCTTTTTAAATAATTGCTTTACTTCTACTAAAGGAAGTCCGTAAAGTCGTTCTAAAATAAGGATATAGAGTATTTTGTTAGCGAACAATAAATTTTGGTAAGGTGGTGTCTCAATAGATTCTTCTACAAGCTCCAGTTGAGTGTCTACAAAATCATAAAATTCTTGTTGACCGAATATAACATGAGAAGGCACTGCTTCACCTATAGACCAGAAGTTTGCTTGTGGGCTCACGACATTGGTTGACAAATAAAATAAATGAGTAAATACATCTTGAAAGTCTTCAATATTTCCCTGATTCAACGATCCAAAACGAGACTCCAATTCGTTAATTTTATCAACTATAATCCTAAGAAATGTATGATCACAACTCTCTAACTGTGCGTGCAAATATCGAAGCAAAGGCTTGAAACTTAATTCTTGTAGTATAGATTCAGTATGTTGAATATTATTGTGAAGTTGCGTGCGTTGAATTTTCATAAATATGTATTATTGAACCATGGGCAATACAAAATCATAAGCTAAAACAGCTTTTCGATTTTGATAAGTGTAGAACTTAATATGTAAAGATTTATCTGCACGGCAGTCTATCACATTAAAGCCCTGAGACTCATACTTGAACAATAAATTCTTGCCATTTTTAATAAAAGATGTCTTAGAACCAGATCCGCTGACGATCTGTCTTACATCTGAATCATCGATGAACTGCAATCCGTGATCATGTCCAGCAATAAATAGAGTATTAGGATGAGATCTGGTAATTTCAGTTATGGAATTAACCATATGCTGGTATTTGGGGTGAGGTAGATCTTCTGCCGATCGGAACCACTTTCCTCGCCAGAGTGGATATAGCGATCCTATTATCGGCAAAGGGATATATAATTTTGGATGAAGTCGAGTTAGTGGGAAAATATGTTGCTTCCAAGTAAATTCTAAACCATGCTCACCATAGCTTCGCATAGGATGATGTGAAATAAGGAATACATGCTTATTACCCACACTTGAAACCATACTATCCAGATCTACAAGAAATTTATTTTTTTGCTTCTGAAATAGATCATCATCTTCATGATGAGGAAAGAGAAAATATTCGCTATCAAAAAAGATTAAATCCAAGCTTTCATTTATTACTAATTTGAATGGTCCAGGTGTTCCGGCTTTAGGAACGAATTGTAATCCTTCATCTTGCTGTGCTCTCAAAAAACTATCTTGCGCTATGACCTTTTGCAAACCTAATTCACGAGACACGTCCCAGTCATGATTTCCCGCAATGAAATATACAGGAACTCCAACGTGTCGAAAAGACTCATATTGAGCACGTAAGCTTACTTCACCACTAGATTTTTCATCACCAAATAGTCCCATCCCATTTGGGTAAATATTATCTCCTAAAAAACAGGTTGTAGTACGAGACGGAATGATTAATTTGGCTGCGGCATGAATCAAAGTCTGCTGTTCAATATTAATCTCTCCCGCATCCCCTATAAGAATGATTCTATGGTTGACAACCTGAGAGAAGCTTGATAAAGAAAGACTTAAGTAGAATAATGCTAAAATAAACTTCCTCATCAATACATTTTTATCTTAAACAACTTAGCTTCTAACAAGTCTCCAGCCTCAGAACTAATGAATAAATGGCCTGCTCCATCCAATGAAATACCTTCAGGTTGTTCGTAGTGTTTTCTAGAAAAATGAATGATTTCTTTAGGGATGAAATTAGCATCAGTGATCATGATCATCTTATCTATCGATGATAATATATACCACTCTTCTTTAGCATAATCGTAGGACATACCAGATGGTTCAAATGTTTTAGGAAACTTTGAATATAATTCTTTCGCTAATGCTAAGTCGATATAGAATTCTCCATGGAAATTCAAATCACCCTGGCCATTTAAATTTAATATATAGCCAGTAGTTCGATTATTTTTTCTATCTCCTTTGCAATTTTTACATAAGATATAAAGTTGTTTGTGATCCTTATGATATAACAAAGATTCGTACTCACCCTTGGGTATTAAGTCCTTAAATATTTTAGTCGACATTGTATCATTTTCACTCACAAGTGCGCGATGTATATTACCTTGACTTTCTAATATATAGAAAAATGAATCATCAGTTGTGATATCTTCATAGTCTGTTGGGCTTCCAAAATGAATTTTATTGACGATCTGTCTAGCTCTTAAATCATAAGAAAAAATAATACCATCTTCATCTTGTATCATGAAAAGTATATTGCGGTCATTTGCTAAGAAAGTCTGCCCAGACACTTCCTTAAGATCTTCAGGTAGAGAAACCACTTCATATTGTGACAGATCTAACGAGTTAGATACATTGACCTTTGCCACTGATGACTTTACACCAGATTGGCAAGACCATGTTGAGCTCATGATAAGGCAAATTATAATCCCAGAAAAAACTTTTGAATACTTCATACTAAATAATTTACTACAATAAAACAATAGAAAACACAAAAGCCAACACGGAAATTATTAACCCAAACATGAATATACCGTATCCATAACGCAATAATTTATATTTTCGCCCTAGCACTACTCCTTGAGCATAGACATCCTTAGTCAACATGGCATATAGAAATTCAGAATCTTCCATAGCTTTATCCATACTTTCTTTATAAATATCGTGAGGCATTTTATAGAAATTACCGAAAAACAACAAATTAACACTCTTATCTTCTACTTGTTGCTCGGTAAAATATCCTGGCGGTATCTTAGGTATAGTAGATAGTATAGCGAATACCATTACAGTGACAACTACAGTCATCAATATGATGGTCGGAATAATTAAATGCGGATTTTTGTCCAAACTACGCAGTAATACAGATACTACGAGCGATAAAATAATAGAGTTTACAGTCAATAAAATATTAGCCTTGTTATCAGCCATATCACTGAGCCTTTGAGAATTTGAAGCGGTAATACGGAACATGGTCTCTATACCACGATCTGGCCTTTTATTTATTCTTTCTTCTGTTGTTTTTGCAGCTGACTTAGCTTGTTTCTTTTTCAAATTTTCGAGATTTCGTGCCTTTCCTTCTGACAATTTTTCTTTTGCGTATTCTGTATGATAGTTATGTGATTCTAGGAAAGATATAGTCATCAAACGCCATGTTGCTTTATCAATTTTATGGCCACTGACGTGCTCAGCTTCTTGATGCATGAGCTTATTCCTCTCAGAAAAATGCTCCCCCCCGAGATGAAATAAATCTGCATCACAAAGAATCATTTCAAGCATATTCTGAGGATTTTGAGGCATTTGAGTAGATAAGATGCAATTCACAATACGATCAATAGTGATTTTTTCGACATGTTTCTCATTTAAAAATTGTATTGCACAATTTTTACCTCTCCACTCATGATTCTTCGCCCCACCACACGCGTAACCTGTGTCGTGAAAGTAGGCAGCACATAAAACTATGAAATTATCTTCGTCACTGAGTTGATAATGATCTACCAGTTCTTGAGCAGCGGCTACTACACTTAATGTATGCTGAATATTGTGAAAGCAGTATTTCTGCTGATTTTCATCTGATAAATAATCATGTATATATATTTTGACTTTCTCAAGAAGATGTATGTAATTCATAGATGCCGAGGTCCTGAAATAATTTGCTACCACTGATTTAATAAAATTAAGCTTTTAATTGTATAAAGCGAGAATCTCAAAAATTGTTTTGACTGCCGGATGACGGTAATATAGCTGTAATGAATGTGCTATTTGCTAAATTTAACTATTGAATAGTTTAATAATGATAAACTATTTAATTTGCTTAATGATTATCCAAATAATACTAATGGCTTATGAAATTTGGTCAAGTTTCCAACCCTACTATAGTAGATTTTAGTCTACCTCCTACGCCTCTACAGACATTAGAACTTTTGAAAGATTCTAATGTAGTTAATAAACCTCTCACTATTCATATAGGAGCAGCTAGATGGGGTAAGGCGGAACTAAAAGGATTCTACCCACGTGGCACAAAAGAAGAGTTACCGTATTACTCTACTCAATTCAATACCATAGAGTTGAACTCGACATTCTATCACTCGCCTTCAAAGCAACAAGTTGAAAACTGGCGCTTGAAATCTGCTGAAAATTTCAAATTTTGCCCTAAAATTCCACAGTCGATAAGTCATTACAGCCGTTTAATCAATACAGATGATAAAGTCTTAGAATTTGTCGATGCAACAGTATTATTTGAAGAGAAATTAGGTTTGGGTTTTTTACAACTCCCAGAGAACTTCGGACCTAAAGATTTCGAAAGATTAGTTAGTTTCCTGAGACATTTTCCCAAAGGATATCCTTTATCTATAGAGGTCAGACACTTGGATTGGTATACGCCAGCAATATTAGAAAGACTGAATAAACTATTAGTTGAGACTAATAAAACGCGTACGATCGTAGATGCACCAGGAAGGCGAGATATGGTTCATATGCAGCTAACTTCAGCAACCGCATTTATACGTTTTGTAAGTACAAAACATCAACTAGACTATCAACGATTAGATAATTGGATTCAAAAAATTTTGGAATGGAAAAATGCAGGGCTTCAAGATTTATACTTTTTCATTCACCAAGAAGTCACTGCAGATACACCATTATTAGCTACCTATTTTGTAGAAAACCTAAATAAAGTTTTAGGGACCGATGTACAGGTTCCACAAAAAGCTATCGTATCTAAAATTAACAATGAAAATCAGCAGGGGTTAACATTATTTTAAACTATGAAGATTAACAAAATCCAACATATTGCATTGATTGTATCAAATTATGAGCAATCCAAGCACTTTTATACGGCTATACTCGGTTTAGAAATCATCAACGAGACTTATCGAAAAGATCGTGATTCTTACAAACTCGACCTTTCATTGAGTGGTGAGTACGTCATAGAGTTATTTTCCTTCCCGAGCTATGTTGCTAGACCTTCCTACCCCGAAGCCCTAGGTCTTCGCCACTTGGCCTTTGAAGTAGATAATATAAGCGAGGCTATCGCCGAACTCAGTGCTAAAGGTATCGCCGTAGAAGAAGTACGTATAGACCCTTTAACCGGTAAATCTTTCACCTTTTTCCAAGACCCCGACGGTTTACCATTAGAGTTGTATGAAAGATA
>JAZQRD010000186.1:0-4030 GCA_045629405.1 Sphingobacterium sp.
AAGAATCGGTCAATTGTAGATACTTGACCATATTGTTCTTTTGGAATAAAATTACCATTGCTATCGCGTTCGTACGGCATTCCATCTTGTTCAGCATAGCGCGCAGTGGAGTTATATCCAGCAATGATGTACTGTGATTGATAGCCATGATTAAGGCTTATAGAATTGACAAGGTCTTGAATGCCTAAAAGATTTGCTAGTCCATTGTATGATACTCGCCAATTAGGAAGTGGGAATCTTGGTTTTGTAGTTCGCAATTTATCAGTTGATTTAATATCTAAATATGTTGATAAAAATGCCCTAACAACGACGTCTTGCTGTGTTTTGCCATATCCATCACCAAATAGATCTGCTGTCTGCCCAACTGAATTAATATTGTTTTCTGCTAGACCTTGAGATATTGCTCGTTTAGCTTCTTCAAACTTCCTGAATAATTCGTCTGAATTCTTAAACGATGTGCTTATACCAAATTGCGAGACTGTGTAATTTCCTGTTGTATACGGAGTAGTGTTTTCTAATTGACCTGTTGCTGCATTGAATTGCATTGTAGCCGTATAGTTATGATTGTCGATTCTAGCTGCGGAAATATCAATTCTAAAGCCTCTAAAAGGTTCTACATTAGCTACCATTGAAAGATTTTCTGCGAATGTCTTAGTATACATATTGTTCTGCAACGAATCACTACTTAACCAATTTTGCTCTGCAGCTCTGGTAAGAATATCGCCTTGACTGCCAAACAGAAATCCCCAGCCTGGCGCATTAGCGTCAAAATCATAACCAAATGCTGTAGTTTTTGGTCTATATCCAGGTAAGTAAGTTCCTTCAATTTTGGTGTAAGCACCATTAATATTTTTGATTGAAGTCAATAGCTGTGTGAACAATGCAGCAGATCCCGAAGCATCACGACCAGTATTGCGACGAATAAATCCAAACTTTCCGTATAATGTGTTGAGGTTTAATGTTGGATTTATCTGAATAGTTCTATTATTCTGAATACTATTTCCTAAATCAATATTAGCATTCTGTAGCGTAAGTAAAGGTTCACTTTGCCAATTGAACTGTGTACCATACCGTGCAGTTATATTTACCCATTCTAGATATGGAATCTTATTTAAAGGCAGATTATACGTCAAATTCATCATATGGTTATAATCTGTCGTGCGGCCCATTTTCCAAAAGTTATTCCAAAGGGTGTCTCTTCTAGCGCCGTCAACCCGACCATTAGGCTCATCTATTATGGCATAATTAGTCGCGTTGAAATCTAGTCTCAATGATTTCGTTAGATCCCAAGATATACCATACAGACGACTCATATTGAAGTTTTTGTTATAATAAGTTGGTAATACATTATTCGTCGAATTGTCACGCAATGTATTTTCGTTATATACTCTATTTACTTCCATTCGGAAGTTTAATAGAGAAGGGATCAGATTAAAGCTAAAATCTCTAATCAAACTTAAGTGAGGAGATGAAATTGATTTTAAGGGCTCTAAGAAACTGATTCTCGGATTTGAATAGGTATAGTCAAGAGCTCCTCTATAATTGCGCTGAATAGATGCTGCTGTATTATGATCGCGATGATTGTACTCACTGAATGCATAAGAAATGCCAAAATTCTCTATATGCCAAGGCTTAAGGATACTTTCATTATTTGTTTTGATCTTTCGCACATTAGTGAAGCTAAAACTCTTGCGCGTTGTGTAGTCTTGTGCCAACCTTAATAAAGAATCTCTTCTGTTATTACTCAATGTTGCTAATGCAGAATTCAAGTCTATATCTGGGCTAAGCGGATTGTACTCAGGTGTAGCTGTCTGATTAGAGTAATTGAAGTAAAATGGTATGATTACACCATGGCGCGGATGGAAAAATTTTCCAAGTTCGGCACTTGTTGTGACATCATAAAATAAATTTTCTGAACGACTGCGCTCACCGATACGTTGTGATAATGCTCCAAAACCAATAGTCGATTTTGTACCTGAAACAGATATATTCGCAAAATCTGCTAATTTAAGATTCATGCGAGCAGTTGCAGCCCAACCACCTTTATCATCAAAGTCTGTAAGTCTTAATTCGTTAAACCAAAATTCACCACTCAGATCTCGTCCATCATCTAGGCCATTACTTGTAGTAGATCCACGAAGGGGATTGCGAACTCCCATCATATAGAATCTCACCTTAGAGATATCTGGTGTACCTACGATTATAATTCTATTTGGACCATCTATATATTCGTATGGTCTGTCCAATGGCCAAGGTTGCCCATTCATTGTGGCATTGTCACGAGCTAACTTAGCATCTTGAAATTTACGAATCTCAACATTAAGTCTATTTTGTTCAGGCCAAATTATAGATGCAGCTGTAGTTCCATATGGAGTAATAGCCAACGGCATGTCATATTCATAATAGTTATATTTATCATCCGTTCCAACGCGAATGAATGCTCTGAAATCCCCATCTGTAAGGTTAGGTCCTTCGGCATGTATGAAAGCTTCTAGTCGGCCATATGGTCTGAAATCATGGGAAGCTGTTCTGTATGTCGCTCGACCATATCCATCGCGAAGATTTTTCACCTCTAGGCTCAAAGACTGTTCGTTCAGTTGAATGTTGAGATTATTATTCGCGACATCTACCTGTCTGTTGATACCAGGAGGTATGACATATGGTATTGGTTCACGTTTTCCATTTTCTTCTATGCTAATATTAGCAACATTGAATATAGAATTGTCTGAAGCTATTACGCCTAGTGAGGGGTCTGCTATAACTTTATTTGCCGTGTTTTCACTGTTGTATTTGCGCCAATCGCCTCGGATAAATTGTAATCTTCCTAAGCGCACAACAGCAGTGTCGTTAAAATCAGTCATGAATACACGTACAAAACGAATCGACTTGAAATCTTGAATATTGCCTTCTTTACTTTCAAATTCGTTTAAAGGAATTCGCAATTTATACCATTTCACTTCTTTTTCTTGATTTAAAACGCGGACTTTAGAAACAACCTCGTCGACAATATAATTTTGACCGACTTGCATATCTTGTGGACGAATTGAAACTCTGTATTGGTAATACTCATCTGTCTCATTCATTGTATTATCTCTATTCACATCTTCACCATCTGGAAGTAATGTACTCGCTGCAGTCTCTACTCCAAAGTCATTCATAGCTTGAGAGTTAGTTCGTGTATTACCCTCCGTGCCATTGTAACGCTTATACCTATCTAATATTCCAATACTTTGATTGAAGTGTTCGCCTCTGAAATATAGAAAATCATCAGATGATGGGTCTTGTGATAGTTCAGCGAAAGCCTGCGGATTTAAAATGCCTTGTACTCGTGATAGAAAACTATTGTGAAAACTGCGTTCGTCGTCATTATTCATGCCATCTAACCCTACATCCTGGCGGCGTCTACTTTCATCTGTGTTTTCGAACGCTTGTATGACAGGCTGATTACGAATCACTCTACCCCATACTGTCTGGTCGATTAGTGTATTATCACCATTTGCAGGTATTCCATTTTCTAAAGATTTTCTTCCATCTTTTAAGATATCTTCGGATATGTTTCCTAAGTTGATATATATGTTACCCCCATCTTTATTCGGGTTAGTAAGTGTAGGATCCATCATCCACATTTCTAAGAACTCAATGTTTTGGGCTTCAAAATCCGTCTGATCAATTTTCTTAAACATGCCACCCCATCTTGATTTAGGATTTAGTAGCATCCCATCCGAAGCAATATTGGTTGTGGTATAATTGTATGGTCCTCGACGATTAGGATAGTATGCGAGATCCAATGTAGATAAGAATGCATCACCGCCTGTACGTATTTCTTTATATGGAAATATTTCTTTCTCGGTAACTTTACGGGTACGATGGTCTGTTAAAAATTTCTGTTCGACTCCAGGGTTAATACTTGAGGATTGATAGAATACTGGATCAATATTATAGAGTGACAGAAGCGCGCGGTTATATCCATATGCTAAGTCATTACTAAGTTCTGACTCGGGAAACATACTAGGGGTACTAGATAGTTGCC
>JAZQRD010000187.1:0-10584 GCA_045629405.1 Sphingobacterium sp.
TTATTTAACTTCTGACTTTCTGATGATAATGTTCAAAAGTTCTGAAACAAAAATAGTTTTATATTTTATAATTGTCTATCAAGCAATGGCAGTTTTACTTTTTTGTGATAATGTGCTTTAATAAAATAGTTTATTTTTCGAGTGTTTTGTTTAATAAAAAAGAGTAGACTATCATAGTCTACTCTTTAGTTATTGAGGTAATTTCATTGCTGTAAATACATCTCGAAGGGAGTCTTCCATTACTTTCAATAGATGTTCCCATATTTTAGGACCATGACTGACACGTCTTACACCTAAGGCTAGTAATTCGGATGGAGATGCTATACCAGGCATCATGAAAATATTGAGATCAAGTGTACTGGCATTTGCTAGTGCTTTTAAATCATCATTATCCACCGCAAGTGGTACAAAAAGGCCATGTGCACCAGCTTCTTCGTAGATCTTCGCACGTTTAATGGTTTCTTCTAATGCATTTGGGTGTTTGGTAGTATAGGTATCTGCTCTGGCGTTAATATAAATTTCAGGTGCAATCTTTCTTATTTCACGTATTTTATCTGCTAATAGTTTCGCATCACCAAGTACGCGTTTGCCTTCGATGACTTTCCCGTCTTCAAGATTGATACCAGCTACTCCGGCATCTTGTAATTCTTTTACATATTTGGCCACTTGATGTGGATCATCTGTATATCCAGATTCATAATCGACCGATAATGGCACTTTAATTACGTTCATAATTCGTTTAACCATATACAATATTTCATCTGGGGAGATATTTTCTCCATCTTCATAGCCAAATAGATTGGCAATTGCATGGCTTGAAAGCCCTAAAGCTTTAAATCCAACTTTTTCTGCAATTTTACTACTTTGAGCGTCCCAAACATTGCCTAGAAGCAATAGCTCATTTTCTTTATGTAATTTTTTAAATGCTAAGTACGACATATTATTTTTCCTTTTTTAAAACAACAACATCCGAATTATATTGTTTTAATAGCATTGTATTCTATATCGTATTTGATTATAAATACAAATAGTATACTTTTATGAAAATAATAAATTATATATGGCTTCAGGCATTTTCGCAGTATTAGACGATATTGCAGCTCTTATGGATGATGTTGCGGTAGCTTCCAAAATCGCTACACGCAAAACGGCAGGAATTTTAGGTGATGACTTGGCTGTTAATGCCGAGAAAGCAACAGGATTTTTGGCTTCACGTGAAATACCAGTTTTATGGGCTATTACGAAAGCTTCTTTTATTAATAAAGTCGTAATTATTCCGATAGCACTATTACTAAATTATTTCTTCCCTATACTTATTAAGATAATACTCATAATAGGTGGTCTTTATTTGGCTTATGAAGGGATGGAAAAGATCTATCATTTTATATTGCATCGTGGTAAAAAGGGTGAAGAAGTGATTGCCGCATCTGAAAATTCAAGCGAAGATATAGAGAAAGCGAAAATAAAATCTGCAGTCACTACTGATTTCATTTTATCTGTAGAGATTGTAATTATAGCATTGGGGACTGTGCTAGAACAACCTTTAGCTGTACAAATCATGACGGTATCGGTAGTAGCATTGCTTGCAACAGTTGGTGTATACGGTATTGTAGCTTTGATAGTGCGAATGGATGATGCAGGTTATAAAATGTTACGCAAATCTCGTAATGAAGGAATCGCTGCTTTTGTTGGTAAATTGTTGATTAGATCGTTACCGGTAGTTATCAAGACACTATCGATTGTGGGTACTATAGCCTTATTACTAGTGTCAGGTGGGATATTTGCACACAACATTGATTATTTCCATCATATATTACCTAATATAGATAGTACGCTGAAGGAATTTATCTTTGGCGCGGTCATGGGAACATTGGTTGTATTAGTCATGTTGATAATAAAGAAATTATTCTTGAAAAAATAAATAAAATAAGGCTGTCTAAAAGACAGCCTTTAATATAAACACAGTATTATATCGCTCAAAATCTACTCGTCAGTACGCTTATTATTTATCTATTAATGAAATAGTGTTCGCGTCTTCTTTAAATAGGCTAACCTTATATGATAAAATCAAACAGCCTATAATAGTCGCAATAGTCAAAAATGGTAATAGAATTCCAAGAATTATAACCCATAATAATGACATATTAAATAACTCTTTGCCACTCTTAGATGTCAGTACGAATCGTGTTTGATTTATTGATTTGAATAAATCACCGACTACCTTCATAATTTGACCACCGTCTATCGAAAATATTGTTTTATTTGTCATATCCTTAATTGTTATTTTTAATTGTTATACATCAAAGGTATGCACCATTCGATTGCTAATAAATGCACATTAGGTTAAGAACTACTCGTATTCGGTAAATATCAAGATTTAATCGGCGAAATAGAGTCTTAAGAATAATTAAAAGGCCTCCATTTTGGAGGCCTTTTAATTTTTTATATAAGCTATGGTTGCACCTCCATTCGGAGTTGTTCTTGCATAATCTTCTCTGTTTTACCTATTTTGTATTTATAGGCTATATTGAAGACATTAAATTTTCTTCCAAAAGACTCTTCAATGTGAAATTTGTTCGGATATCTACTGTCACCGTCAATTTGTTGGATGTCCAAGTTTTTATAAGGACTGATAATAATCGAATTGTCATCATTAACAGTTAATACCATAGCCGTATTTGCTATACTTTCCAAGGTGTTAGCAAAAGATTCTGTACCTGCTATCACGCGAACAGAATTATTAGATAAAGGAAATAATTGTTTGTTAGCAGCCGTAATAGCTCCATCCTGGAGACCTGTCATCGTATATACAGAATTAGTGGCTTGTGAGGCATAGTCATTAAAAATTGTGACCTTATACAACACATTTTTTTTGTTTGGATTTAACAAAAGGTGCGTTTGTTCAACTGCCTGTAGACTGATGAAATAGGTAGAGTCGGGTGATAATCCATTAGGATTGATATGGATTAAAGTCTTACCTGTACGCTCACCAGCTTTTATTGTCAAACTATATTCAGGGATATGATAGTTACTTTTAGGTAGTAACCTCGCATATCGAGAAGAGTCTGCATCATATAGTGACCAGTTGTATCTATCGAAGGCTGTGTTTTCTTCTTCCAATTGAATGGTTATATCTTGCTTCGGTGCGTATGATCCGCCAACTGAGGCAGCTATATAGCCATTGACTTCTTCACCTCTTAGTGGAAATGATTCCTCAAAATTATTGTGATAGGAGCTACTTATTAATGCTACTCTATTCTCAAACATTTCTTGTTCGAATATTTCTTTATCATTACAGCTAACAGTTAGTAATGATAAGGAAAGTATTGCTAATATGTTTTGTCTCATTATTATTCTCTGTATGATTAATAGTTAATACCCTGGATTTTGTGCTACTGAAGGTAATCTTCTTAATTCTGCTCGAGGAATCGGTAGCCACACCAACTTCTTGTTCACTTCTCTCTTGAGAAATGATGAAGATCCTGGTATAACTCGACGGTAGTATGTTTCAGGTGTTGCACCATCAGGGTTCATACCACTCATAGGCTCGCGCTCAGTATCCTCATATATTCCCCAGCGACGTACATCATAGTAACGTAGATTTTCCCAAAGAAATTCTACCATACGCTCACGTTCAATCTGCGCTTGAAGTAGGTTAGCATCTAGTAATTGTGCTTGCGTAAGACCTGGTAAACCTGCACGATATCTTACTTGATTGAAGGCAGACTTGATTTCATCGACATTTCTAGAAAGTGTGTACTCTTGTTCTCCTAGCTTTACAGTATGGGTTGATTTAAGGTTATTCAATGCTTCAGCATATATCATGAGTATTTCTGCGTAGCGAATGATGGAGTAGGCTTTATTGATTCTACGTGCTCCAGTACCGGTAAGGGCATCCATAGGGTGGTTGTATTTTTTTATTACATAACCCGTGATTGGATAGTTTGGCGATGATGCTGTAACCCCGCCACGTCCATCTGCTCCCTGATAGAAGTAATCTGCTACATGGTTAGTATTTGAAACTACGCTTAAATTTTGCCAAACGGCACCATTGAATCCAACAGAAGCATAGAATCTCATCTCCCGATTAGCATACATATTATAGACACCAGCTTGTAATGGGTAGCCAGAGAATCGTCTTGCTTGTGTTGTAAAACCTGTCTCAGAATAATATCCATCTACTGCTGCTGCTTCTTTGGTACGTCCATCGTCCATTAAGTATGCATCTACAACTTTTTGTGTAACACAGAATCTACCCCATCCACCTAAGGAAGGTGGGAAAGAACCTTGGTTGATCGTTGTATTTAAGTATTCCGTATTTCTTGCCCAAATGAACTCAGGATTTACGGCTGCATATTCTTCACCCGTAAAAATATCTGAATATGATTTGAAAGCATCAATTCCATTTGCTCCATTTGGAAAAGTTTGATAGAAATTTGGATCAGATGTAACACCTTGAGGTAGTGGTGCTGTTGTTTCATCAGCTTCTGCTGTATGTAATTTATATTTGCCCATATCTATCACCCTCTTAGCCGCAGCGGCTGCAACTGCCCATCTTTTCTCATCATATTGTTGAGAGACATAATGTACACCATCTGACTCTCTTGTCCATGTACCAAAATAAGATGCAGCAGCAGCGCCACCGTTATATAATGGACTTGCATGCATTAAGCGTAATCTTGCAATCAATGCATATGCAGCACCTTTTGTCGGCTTACCAAAATCTAAAATTCCGACTACAGCTGGGATAAGTAATGCTGATTTTTCAAATTCAGCGACAACATATTCCATTGCTTCGTCAAATGTAGCACGTTCACGATCATAATATGCTAGCTCTTCATTTGTGTTGACAACCTCATCACCTAATAAAATAGGAGGCCCAAAATCAAGAAGTAAATTGTAATAAGCATAAGCTCTAATGAAGCGAGTATATCCTTCTATACGTGCTCGATTCGTGTTGGTTAGGTCTTTTGGCGTATCTATATTTTGAATTATGCTATTACATTTTCTAATAATCTTATAATAGCGACCCCACTGATTAAGATTAGGTGAACCTTCACCATAGAAATCTGGAGTTATTCGTCCCGTTGCGAAATCCATACCGTGGTAAATATTTCCAGAACCATTTGCATTGGTCAGACCATTAAATCCTTCATCAGTGGCCATTGGTCCAGGAGTAAATGCATTTCTAATGGTATTAGACTCATCGATAAACATGGCTGCTGCTCCCCACATATACGCTTCTATATTTCTTGTACTGCTAAAAGCAGAATCAATCTGAAATTCGTCATCGAAATAATTATCAATATTTAAATAATCATTACATGATGAAGTAGATAGAGCAATCATCAAAACTGATGCACCTAAAACTCTTCTAAAAACTGATTTTTTCATTTATTTAGTTTCTATCTTTCAATTAAAAATTAACATAGACTTGAACAGAATATGTCGATGGAATAGGGTAGCGTCTTCCATTAAACCTTGCTTGTTCAGGATCGAATATTTTCACGGTATCCCAGGTGTATAAGTTGTTTCCCACGAATTGAAGGTCCATAGATTTAATACCAGCTCTACGTAGAATCTCAGGACTCAGATTATAACTAACTGTCATTTCTTGTAGACGTAAATATTTCGCGTCTCCCTGCCAGAAGGTAGAAGTCTGGTTATTATTGTTGCTTCCCCCATAAGATAAACGTGGAAACATAGCATTGGGATTCTCTGCTAATGAAGCATCAATACCATTTGCAAGCGCATATTCCATAGGAATCCATCGATTAGCTGGATCCGCAACAATATCTAGAACATTGCCCATTGCTCCTTCGTAAAATGGTCTATACCCAACTCCTCCATAAAAAAATGGGCTGCTTCCCGTGCCTTTGAATAATACTCCTACAGAAAGTTTTTTGTAGCGTACTTCTGCCCCAAGTCCATACATCAATAATGGAACAACATCACTATGTGTTAATGGAACCATATCCAAGTTGTCGATCATACCGTCACCATTGATATCTTTGTATTTAATATCTCCAGGCATCACAGCGCCATAAGTTTGCACGGGGCTGTATCTAATATCATCTTCGTCTTTAAACAGACCGATAGCTTGTAAACCACGGATAGCTCCGTGAGGGTAATTGTTTTGTTCTAAGTAAGGGTATTCAAGATAGGCTTGTTCCCAATTTTTTATTATGTTTTTTGCATAGGTGAAATTACCACGTAATGTAAAGTCCACAGCTGAACTAATCTTGCCTTTGTAAGAAAGATTACCATCTATACCTGAGCTTTGCATGCGCCCAACGTTTGCGAAAGGATTAGATACTACACCTACATAATCAGGAACTTGTACACGTTGTTGGAATATACCATTACGTGTATCTTTGAAAATATCTAGTACGAAATCAATCTTATTATTAAAGAGCTTACCTTCAAAACCTAGATTAGATTTAATAGCACGTTCCCATTCCAGATTGTCAGCACCGATTCGTGTTTCATTAATTATTTCTTGATTATTTACTCCCCATACTGAACTATTCCCTTGATTCACCTTCGTCAAATAGGGGAAGCGAATATCTGAGATTCGATCATTACCTACGGAACCATACGATGCACGAATTTTGAAATAATCTAACCATGGCGCTTTTTCCTGTACAAAATCATAGCTTGACGGCACCCAACCTAAAGCTACTGATGGGAAAAATCCATATTGTCTTCCAGGCTGGAAGTTTTCAGAACCCGTATAACCAAAATTGGCGTCTAGTAAATACGTGTCCTTATATCCGTAGGTAAATCTACTCGATACACCTTGATAGCGTAGTGGTATAGCTTCGAGGTTACTTGTAGCTGATCGTGTATCTTTTTCATCACTCATGTAATAATACAATAAGGCGGAAGTTCTATGATCTTCATTAAATACTTGATCGTAATTAATTACTGACTCTAAGAAGTATTTGCGGAATTGTCGAGTCGATTTATTATACGATGCTTTTTGCTCAGGTACGGTCTCGATAGTAATTAGCGATCCATCTGCGGTTCTTCCAAGTGCATTATATAATGCTGGCTGAATACGTCGACGTTCATCAAAGAAGCTGTAAATATCGTAAGCACCTTGAACTCTAAATTTTAATCCATCCAATATCGATGATAGATCTTGATTCAATGCTAGAGTCGTCTTACCTCTATACTCTTCATCTAATGCTCGTCCTGTTCTATTAATCATGACGTAAGGAGATGATTGATCCTCACCACCACGGCCTGGAAGTAACCCATTAGAATATTGTGTTGGTATACTTAGTGGCGTAAGTCTTGATTGCGCTCCCCATATATAATCTGTATTTGCTATACCGGGTTGTGCAAGTCTAGATAGGAACCCATCTGACCCCAAAAATACTTTAGTGGTTTTCGTTAGATTCACATCCAAATTGATGCGAAAATTGTACGAATTAAAACCTACATTGGAGCTGTATGGGGAATCTTTATCTACCTTATAAGCTGCAGTCTGAGATTTAGCACCTAGACTTAAGAAATATTTTGCTACTTCACTACCTCCACGTCCACTTAAATAGTAACTATTAGACCAAAAGTGTTTGTTTAATATTTCGTCCTGCCAATCAACGTTAGGATATAAATCTGGATCAAGTCCATCTTTAATGATTCCCATTTCAACGTCGCTATAAAGTGGTGTATTTCCTCGAATCACTTGAGCTTCATTCGCTAATGACGCGTATTGATATGCATCTACGTATTTTGGTAATCGATTAAGTGCAGACAAGGTGGAGTTTGCTCTCGCAGTAAGTTGGATTCTATCAACTAAACCTCTTTTGGTAGTTACTAAGACTACACCATTGGCTCCACGTACACCGTAAACTGCAGTAGCAGAAGCATCTTTTAATATAGAGAAACTCTCGATATCTGCAGGATCTAATGTATTCAAATTACCTTCAAGACCATCAATAAGAACTAATGCACTGCTATTAGCACCAAAGGTTCCAATACCTCTAACCCAAAAATCAGCATTATTTTTGCCAGGTTCACCACTAGTCTGCATAGAAATAACACCTGCAGCACGACCACCGAGTAAGTTCGTAATAGATGGCGCTGGACTTTGTAAATCTTTAGTATCTACGGTCGTAATTGCTCCTACATTACTAATTTTACGTTGTACGTTACCCAAGCCCACAACCACTACTTCGTCAATGGCAGCATTATCCTCTTCTAATAATATGATTAAATTAGAGGAATCTGTAATAGCTACATATTCTTGAGTCTGAAAACCAACTGAACTGAAGACGACTTTATCTCCATATATAGGTTTAATATTGAAATTACCATTCTTATCTGTCGAACTCCCTGTTGAGGGCTTATCTTTGATATATATGGACACATTAGGAATGATAGTATTATTTTTATCTACGACTGTACCTGATATGGTTAATTCTTTACCCTGCTGTGCATAGATTGGAGAGACTAATGCACTAGAGGCAACGAGTACAGCTGCTATATGAATGCTTTTCATGTTTGGTTGATATAATTATTCGATAACTAATTTGCGAATTCGAGCATTAGACCAGTCCGCAATATATATATGACCTAGTTCATTAACGGCTACACCCCATGGTTGATTGAACAAAGATTCCGTAGGTCCACCATCCTTAAATCCTGCTTTCCCAGGTTGACCAGCTACCGTAGTCACGACACCTTCTGGAGAAACCATTCGTATACAGTGATTACCGTAGTCCGCCACGAACATATTTCCATCGTTATCGAATTTGATATCCTTAGGCAGATTGAAGAGAGCGTCTTCGATAGGTCCATCTTTGAATGCAGAGCCACCGGGAGCATTTAATCTTTTGAAGCCTCCTGTACCATCAGGATCTCTCAGATCTAATACCATTATACCTTGTCTAAATTCAATTGGACTTGCATTCGAATGAAGTGTAATATATAGTTCCCAAGGTTTCGCTGGGTTGATTGCCTGTCCATACTGAGAACCATATGGTCCTTGATGAATGATTTTGGCTTCTAATGTTTGTGGATTGATACGTGCTACTTTACCATCTCTAAATCTAGTGTATAGGTTCCCATCCCAAGGGGAGTAGGTGATAAAGTTTTTGTAACGGTCATTTACAACAATAGAGGCATAGTCTGAAGTACTATATTTAGCATTTCGTTGACGAGGATACCATGCTTCTTTTGGATCGAAAGTAAACATTACCTCCTGTACGGATTCATGTGCGGCGGTAAGTATTCCGGTAGAACGATCCACTGTTAATCCATTAGCGTATAGCACACGACCTGTAGCTACAGACTGAATGAGTGGAGTTACAATATTTTCGGCTTCGTTGATCCTTGCTACACCAAAAGTAGCCTCACTACTTCCAAATGTATTGCCATCTCTCCAAGACATGAAAATATTACCTTCTCGATCTAATTCGAGGTATTTACCATAGACTGTCGCTTCAGATAATGGCCCTGGAGTGAATGACTTTACCCCATTGCCTGTCACTGTACTGACTAACGCTTGTGTGTGATAGGTATAATTATTATCATAAATTACGGAGTCGCTACCGATTACCACTGAAATAGTTGGGTTAGCACCAGGTAAACGTGGAACTATCGCGTAGATTCGATCACCACTAGCCGACACAACGGTAGCTTTCGCTTTATTAAAATAGACCTTGATATTCGTAGGGTCCGTACCAAAGTTCTCTCCATCCAACAAGATTTTATCTCGAGCTCCTCCTTCTTGTGGGAAGAAGCTAGTCAAGACTACAGGTTTGCTTGGATCATACTCATTCTTTCTAGAATTTTTCTCTTTTTCGCAACTGGGTAGTATGGTTATTGTGAGAAAGAGAAAGGCTAGGGAAAAGTAGCGCTTCATTGCATAATTAATTTAGTTAATAAATATGTTTTCGTTTATGCAATGATAGTGCTCTCGTGTTTCCTTATGATTAATGAAGAGTAATGATTAGGTGATGTGAATGTTAAGCATATATTTAATACTCAAACGTTTATTAACTATACTTGCAAAAAAAAGACTCCAAATTATGATTTGGAGTCTTCTATATTATGCTATTGTTATTTCAATGCTTTTTCGTATCGTGCAGATACTTCATCCCAGTTGATGATATTCCAGATAGCCGTTAAATAATCAGCACGTTTATTTTGATAGCGCAAGTAATAGGCGTGTTCCCATACGTCTACACCTAAGATTGGGGTACCTTTTTCTTCTACTACATCCATTAAAGGATTGTCTTGATTTGCAGTAGATGAAACAAATAATTTACCTGATTTATCAACCGATAACCATGACCAACCTGAACCAAAACGAGCAGCACCTGCAGCATTAATTTTCTCTTTCAAAGCATCAATTGATCCAAAAGTATCGTTGATAGCTTTTTCTAATTTAGCCGAAGGTTTTGTGTTTTGCTTTGGTGTCAAGATCGACCAGAAAAGTTCGTGATTATAATGGCCACCTCCATTATTACGTACTGCAGCAGGATATTTTGATATTTCTGCTAACAAAGATTCAATACTTCCTTTTTCGGCAGGAGTTCCTGCAATAGCTTTATTAAGGTTAGTCGTATATGC